>CASEFE010000113.1 GCA_949287105.1 uncultured Bacillota bacterium | reverse complement strand
TGTTCTGACGGGTACGCTTTCGCGGTTTAAGCGCAGTGAAGCGCAAAAGATCATTGAAGAGCTGGGTGGCGTCAACCAAAGTTCGGTAACGGCAAAAACGACGCTTGTTCTTGCAGGCGAAAGTGCAGGGAGCAAATTGGAAAAGGCGCGTGCACAGGGCGTGAAAATCATCGACGAAGAAGCATTTATTAAGATTTTGGAAGAAAACGGAATTGTATTGCAGTAAGGGATAAATATTCCGTGAGCGTAAGCGGGAATCCTTGTAAAAAGCTTGAAATTTTTTTGTATTTGTGGTATAATGCAAAAAGCATTTCGGGAAGAATATCGGCGGGAGGAATTGCATTCCGGCCGGGCTAAAGAAAGGATGCGGTTTTGGATCAGATCGCAGGCAGAGGTTATTTATGTTCAGCATGACCGGGTACGGAAAAGGCGAATACAAACAGGACGGCATAGAGTTGACGGTGGAGATCAAGACGGTCAACAATCGATATCTGGACGTATCGATGAAGAGCCCGAAGATTTTCAATCCGTATGAAGATACCGTTCGGACGCTTGTACGCGAAAAACTTACGCGCGGACACGCAGATATTTTTGTCGGTTTTACGGACAAACGGGAGAAACCGAAGGAACTTGCGGTCGATGAAAATGCGGCGAGAAGTTACGTGGAGGCGGCAAACAGGCTGCGCGCGTTGTTTCCCGAACTGAATTATGATTTTACCGTTACGTCGCTGATGAAGAGTCCGGATGTCATTGTGCAGGGAGAAGCGCAGGGAGCGGACGAAGCGTTGGTCGGGGCGTTGCAAAGCGCGCTGACGGGTGCGTTGGACAGCCTGAATCGCATGCGTGAAAAAGAAGGGGAAAAACTTGCGGCGGATATGCTTTCGCGAATGGACGAGATCGAGCGGCTGGTAAACGAGATAGCCGTACGTGCGCCGATGGTAGCGGAAAATTTTCGTAAGAAGATGGAAGAGCGCATGCGTGAAGTGCTTTCGGGCGTGGAGTATGATGTTTCGCGGCTGTTGACGGAAGTTGCGGTCTTTGCGGATAAATCGAATATCGACGAGGAATTGACGCGGTTGAAATCGCACATAGCGCAATTTCGGTCGATCTGCCGAGAAGAGCGCGTAGGGCGAAAACTGGATTTTTTGGTGCAGGAATTCAATCGCGAAGCGAATACGATTTGTGCAAAGAGCAACGATATAGCGGTAACAAATGCGGCTTTGGCGCTTAAAAATGAAATCGAAAAGGTGCGGGAACAGGTCCAGAACGTGGAGTGACGCTGTTTCGTCAAAATAAAAAATGCGGCAGATTATCCGTTGAAACGGACGAGATGCCGGGCGGAAGGAGATAGAAATGATAAACGAACCGGTAGTAGACAGATTGGTAGAAAAATTGGGAACGAAGGAACATCCCGTGTCGCGCTATGCGCTGTGCGTGGTAGTATCGAAGAGAGCCCGTCAGATTATTGATCAGGAGCAAAATCAGGGAATCAAAGAGCTTCCCGGCGGAGTCAAAGAGATAGCTCTCGCATGCCAGGAGATCATTTCCGGCAAGCTGACGATGGTAAAGGACTGAGTTTGCGCAAAAATTTTGCGGAATTCGAACGTGCTTTTTTTCTGCTCCGATGGTATCGGGGCAGTCTGTTTTTTCGGAGGAATTGTTACGTAAGATGACAGCGGAAGTGATCGTCGATATCGCTCACAGCGAGGTGGACAAAATATTTGAATACCGCGCGGACGATCGTGTGCGGGAGGGCTGCCGCGTCAAGGTTCCGTTCGGAAATAAAATCGTAGACGGCTACGTGATGCGACTGAAAGAAGGGAGCGAATACGATCCTGCCAAACTCAAACCGATCAAGGAGGTTGTGGACGGGTCGCTTACGGAAGAATGCCTTCGCCTTGTGGAAAGACTTGCCGAGCGGTATCATTGCCCGAAGGCATTGGTATTGCGGCTTTTTCTTCCTGCGGAAATGCGGCGGGGCGCCGTCGGTGAGCAATATAAAAATTTTGTGGTCTTAAAAGATGCGTCGGCGGAGGTGCCGTCGCGGGCGAAAGCGCAGGCGGCGGCAGCGGAATTTATGCGCGCGAATTTGCGATACGGTTATACGGAGCTGTGTGAAAAATTCGGGCGGAGTGCTGTAAATGCACTGATCGGTCGGGGAATCTTTGCGCTGGAAAAAGAGCGTGTCAACCGATTGCCGTATGCGGAGGCGGCGGGCGCGTTTGTTCCGCGGGAACTTACCTATGCGCAGCAGCGTGTATTAAAGGAGATCGAAGCATCCGAAAAGACGGTGCAGCTTTTGCACGGCGTAACGGGAAGCGGAAAGACGGAAGTTTACCTTACGCTGATCGCCAAGACATTGCAGGAAGGAAAAAGTGCCATATTTTTGGTACCGGAAATTTCGCTCACGCCGCAGATGCTTACGCAGTTGCGGGCACGGTTCAAGGAGAAAGCGGCCATTTTGCACAGCGGGCTTTCGGCGGGGGAAAAATTTGATGAGTGGTGGCGATTGCGTACGGGGCAAGCCAAAATTGCGATCGGGGCACGCAGTGCGGTATTTGCGCCGGTGGAAAACGTCGGCGTCATCGTGATCGACGAAGAGCATGACGGCAGTTATTCGAGCGAACAGAATCCCCGTTATAATACGGCGGAGGTCGCGCTTTTTAGAGCAGAATATAATCACTGCAAGCTGATTTTGGGCAGTGCGACGCCTTCGGTAGAGACATATCGTAAGGCGGCGGAAGGCGAATACAATTTATTGGAGCTTCCCGTGCGCATCAACGAGCGTCCGATGCCTGAAATGATCGTGGCGGACATGCGCAGGGAGATCCGTCGCGGCAATGATTCCGCTTTTTCTTCTGCGTTATGCGAGGAACTGGAAAAATGTCTTGCGAATAAAAAGCAAGCCATTCTGTTTTTGAATCGGCGAGGCTTTGCGCAGAGCGTCGTATGCCGTTCGTGCGGGGCGGTGGTACATTGTGCGCAATGCGACGTTCCTCTCACCTATCACAGCGAAGAGGGGTGTCTGAAATGTCATTATTGCGGAACGAGTTATCGGATGCTGACGGCTTGTCCGGAATGCGGCGGTGTGCATTTAAGTTATCGCGGCACGGGAACACAAAAGATCGTCGGTGAACTGCATCGCAGGTTTCCCGAAGCGCGAATACTGCGCATGGATGTGGATACGACGAGCGGCAAAGAGGGGCATTACAAAATTTTGAAGCAATTTGCCGCGCGCGAAGCGGACATTTTGGTCGGAACGCAGATGGTTGCGAAGGGGCATGATTTCCCGGCGGTAACGCTGGTCGGGATTTTGGATGCGGATATGAGTCTGCATTTTGCCGATTACCGAAGCGGCGAGCGGACATTTCAGCTGATCACGCAGGTGGCGGGCAGAAGCGGAAGAGCGCAGGAAAAAGGGACGGTGGTATTGCAGACGTACGATCCGAGCAATTATATTCTTCGCTTTGCCATGGAGTATGACTACAAAGCTTTTTATAAACATGAGATCGCATTGCGGAAAGCGACGTCATTTCCGCCCTTTGCGCGGATCGTGCGCGTAATGGTGACGGGTGAAGACGAAAAGAAGACGTTGGAAGTTTTAAAAGACGTTTATTTTTCTTTAAAAGAACTGCATGATTCGCACAGCGGAGAATTTTTATTTTTCAACAAGATGAAATCTCCGGTCAAAAAAATACAGAACAAATTCCGATATCAGGTTTTGATGCGGCTGACGAGTGACGGGCTTTTGCAGGAAGTTTATGCGCGTTCGATTTCGCATAAAACGCGGGATGTGAATGTATACGTGGAAGAAAATCCTGCCAATATGAGTTAAGCGAAGAAAAAGGCAGGCGCGGAAGAAGCGTACATTGAAAGAAGATCCGAAGGGGATTTGCACAGGAGGAAGTATGGCAATTCGAAATGTCGTGCAGGAAGGCGACGAAGTGTTGAGAAAAAAATGTTTTGAGGTAACGGCATTTGACGAGAAGCTTTGGCAGCTTCTCGACGATCTGAAAGATACCGTTCGGCGCGAGGAAGGAGCAGGGCTTGCGGCACCGCAGGTAGGTGTTCTTCGGCGCGTGGTGGTTGTGGATGTGGCGGAAGGTTTTTATGAACTTGTCAATCCCGTTATAACGGAGCGGAAGGGAGAACAGACGGGCTGGGAAGGCTGTCTTTCCGTCCGAGGCAAGCGCGGTGTCGTGACTCGTCCGATGATTGTAAAGGTAGAATATTCCGATCGGAAGGGAAAGCGGAAAAAACTTACGGCGCGCGGTTTCTTTGCTCGTGCCGTATGCCATGAACTGGACCATCTTGACGGTGTGTTGTATATAGATAAAGCAGAACGAGTGGAAAGGTCGGCAGACTGAACGGAGTGAGTATGATAAAGATCGTATATGCGGGCGCGCCGGAATTTTCGGTCGCGCCGTTACAGGCTTTGCTGGATGCGGGGCATAAAATCGTAGCGGTGATCACACAGCCGGATAAACCGGTCGGGCGAAAAGGGATTTTGACGCCTACGCCGCTGAAAAAGTTTGCAAAAGAAAAGGGGATCCCTGTTTTTTCTTTTAACAAAATACGCCTGCACGTTGCCGATGTACGCGCGTTGGGGGGAGAACTGATGGTGACGTGCGCGTACGGACAGATTTTGACCGAAGAGATCTTGCAATCTTTTCCGATGGGCGTTTTCAATATTCACGCATCTTTGCTGCCGCGTTGGCGGGGCGCATCGCCCATACAGCACGCCATACTTGCGGGCGACGCGAAGACGGGCATTACGGTCATGAAAACGGATGTCGGGCTGGATACGGGAGATATGTTGCTTTGCATTCCGTCGGAGATAGAACCGCTGGATACGGCGAAAACACTGGCAGAAAAATTATCGGCTTTGGGCGGCAAGGCGATTGTCGAGGCGTTGGAAAAACTCAAAGAAGGCAGAGCGGTCTTTACAAGGCAACAGGATTCGGAGGCGACTCTTTGTAAAAAAATCGAAAAAAAGAGTTGTGAAATTGATTTTATGAAGAGCGCGAAGGAAATCGGTCGATTGGTGCGCGCGATGAATCCGGAGCCTTTGGCGTATACGTATCTCAAAGGCAAGCTGGTCAATTTTTGGTTGGCGGAGGCTTTGGCGGAGACGGAAGGAGGCTCGTGCGGTCAGGTTGTGCGAGCGGACAAGACCGGCATTTATGTGAAGACGGGGCAAGGTGTTCTTCGCATTCTCATGCTCCAACTGGAAGGAGGCAAATGTCTGAAAGCGGCTGATGTCGTGAACGGGAGAAAAGTTGCCGTCGGTGACGTATTCGGGAGCGCGCAATGACAAATCCGCTTTACGATCCATATGTGATATTGCAAAAGGTATACGGCGGCGGGGCATATCTCAAACAAGCGATCGCCGAAACGCCGCTGGAAGAACTTCATCGGGCGCGTACGATCAAAATTTGTTACGGCGTTTTGGAGAACGATATCTGGCTGGATTTCTGTATCCGTTCGTTTGCGTACAAAAGTCCGAAGCTGCCCATTCGCATTCTTTTGAAAATATCGTTATACATGCTGTTATTTTTGCAAAAGCAGAAATACATGGTTACGGACAATGCGGTATCGCTGGCCAAAAAGCTCGGTAAAGGCGGGGCGGCGGGGTTTATAAACGCATTTTTGCGCGCTTTTGATCCTGGTAAGCTGCAACTTCCCAAAGACTGTATTTCTGCGCTTTCGATCCGCTATTCCATTCCGGAGTTTGCCGTTCGGCGGCTTTTAAAAGAATACGGTACGAAAGCCGAAAACATTTTAATGCACCAGAATGCGTGTACGTTTGTGCGTTTTGCAAACGACGAGGCGGCGCAGAAATATCTTGCGGGCGCAGAATACGAAGTGACGCCGTTTGAGAATCTGTATGCATTTTCCAATTTTCGCAGAGACGACGGATATGATTTTGGGGAGTATACCTTTCAATCGATCGGTTCTGTTGCCATTTGCGCGTGTGTCGATGCTGTGCCGACGCTTCTCGATGCGTGTGCCGCGCCGGGCGGAAAAAGCGTGCTTTTGGCGGGGAAGTGTGCGCACGTAACGTCCTTTGAATTGCACGCGCACCGAGCCGAGCTGATCCGGCAATATGCGTTGCGCATGGGGGTAAAGAATATTGAGATTGTCTGCCGCGATTCTTCCGTTTCGGATGAGGCTTATGCGGAGAAGTTTGATGCAGTGCTGGTAGATGCACCTTGTTCGGGGTATGGCGTCATCGGAGAAAATCCGGATATCAAATTTTTCCGAAAAGAAGAAGATATTTCGGCGCTTTCGGCGACGCAGATCAGGATTTTAACGGCGTGTTCCGCTTACGTAAAGAAAGGCGGCGCGCTGTATTATTCGACCTGTTCGGTCTTTTCGGAGGAAAACGATAAAACGGTCCGCGCATTTTTGCAAAACAACGGAGAGTTTGTGTGTGAGAAGGCAGAAAGTCCGCTTGCGCATGTTCGCAAGGAATTCGGGATCCAGTTTTTGCCGCATCTATCGATGGGCGCAGGGTTTTATGTAGCGAAAATGCGGAGGAATCTGCAATGAAAGAGATTTTGCAGGATCTGTCTTTGGATGAACTGCGGGCGCTTGTAGCGGAAATGAATGAACAGAAGTTTCGTGCCGATCAGCTCTACCGCGGGCTCATGCAGGGGAAAAAAATAACGGATATACCGGGGCTTTCCAAAGAGTTTCGGAAATCGCTTGCGGAGCGGTTCGAAAATGAGCCGGTTTCGATCCGTGAAGTGTTCAGATCGTCCGACGGTACGGAAAAATATCTTTTTGAGCTTTCGGACGGTAACCTCATCGAAGGCGTGCTGATGCGGTATAAATACGGTAACACGCAGTGTGTATCGACGCAGGTCGGGTGTCGCATGAATTGTGCGTTCTGTGCTTCGGGACTGAACGGGCTGATCCGAAATCTTACGGCGGGGGAGATCCTGGCGCAGATTTTGTGCGTGAATGCGCGGATCGGCGGAACGGCGGAAAAGCGCGCGGTGACCAACGTGGTGCTGATGGGAAGCGGAGAACCGTTGGACAATTATGCGAATACGGTCAGGTTTCTGAAAAACGTCACGGCGCCGGGCGGCATCTGCATCAGCGGCAGGAACATAAGCCTTTCCACATGCGGAATTGTGCCGCGCATGTACGATCTGGCGGAAGAGGGTATCCCTGTGAATCTGACGGTATCCCTGCACGCGGCGACGGATGCGGAGCGAGCGCGGATCATGCCCGTAGCAAAGGCGTATACGATCGCAGAAATTCTGAAAGCCTGCGAAAATTATTTTGAGAAGACGGGGCGGCGCTACATCTTTGAATACTCTCTGATCGCGGGAGAGAATGCGGACAAAGAGCATGCGCAAAAGCTCATTGAACTTTTGAAAGGAAAACCTTGCCACGTCAATCTGATCCGGCTCAACGAGGTAAAGGAGCGAAACCTCTCGGGAATAACCGAAAAGGAAGCATACCGCTTTTTGGGTATGTTGGAAAAGGGAGGACTTTCCGCGACGTTGCGTCGGCAGATCGGGGCGGACATCGGGGGTGCGTGCGGACAGTTGCGGGCAGGCTATCTTGCGGAAGAAGAACGAAAGAAAAAAGAAGGACAGCAAACAGCGGAGGATGAGGTATGAAAAACAGAGTAATGATTGCGCCGTCGATCCTGTCGGCAGATTTTGCGGCAATGGGAAATGCGGTGGAAAAGCTGGAAAAGTGCGGTGCGGATCTGATCCATTGCGATATTATGGACGGAACGTTTGTGCCGCGCATTACATTCGGTTCGCAGATGGTGGAATCCGTAAAAAGGCACACCGCTCTTCCGTTGGATGTGCATCTGATGGTGGTAAATCCTGCCGATAAAGTCAAGGATTTTGTGGAGGCGGGGGCGGATTATATAACTGTGCATGCAGAGGCGTGCGGCGATAAGTTGAAAGATACGTTGGCGTATATCCGTTCTTTCGGCGTGAAATGCGGAGCGGTGATCAGTCCGGATACGCCCTTTGCCAAAGCGGAAAGCGTGCTAGAATATTGCGATATGTTTCTGATTATGAGCGTTTATCCCGGTTTGGGCGGGCAAAAGTTTATCGAACGTACGTTGCCGAAGGCGGAGCAGGCAAAAGAGCGCATTGTGCGTGACGGGTTAAAATGTCTGGTGGAGATTGACGGCGGAATTACCGTGGATAATGCGCGGCGTGTTGCGGATGCGGGTGTCGACGTGTTGGTGGCGGGCAATACCGTATTTAAGTCGGAGGATATGGCAAAGACCATCATGCAGCTTCGAGGCGGAAAATGCGAGGTGTAATTCTTCTGAACGGGGAGCCGCATCGCGGTGAAATTGATTGTGAAAATTCTCGGATCGTCTGTTGTGACGGGGCATATCGCTGGGCAAACGGAAAGGTAAAATCGGATCTTGTGGTCGGTGATTTTGATTCACTCGGTTATGTTCCGACCGGCGCGATCGTGTATCCTCCCGAAAAAAATGCGACGGACGGAGAGATTGCTCTGGAACTTCTGATAAATGAAGGCTGTACAGAGATCGCCATTTACGGCGGAGGCGGCGGAAGAGAAGACCATTTTTTCGGAAATCTGCAACTGTTGTATGCGGCGTATTGCAAGAAAGTCCGCGCGGTCATGTACACAAATTATACAAAGATTTCCTGTGCATCCGGCGAAATCGTGTGGCAGGGGAAAGCGGGAAAAACTCTTTCGCTTGCACCAGTGGGGCTTTCGGCGCATATCATGGAGAGTGAAGGGTTGAAATATCCCCTTTGCGATCTCACGTTGCGGGCGGGATCGAGCCGCGGCGTAAGCAATATCATAGAAGATCCCTTCGCGCGGGTGGTCTGTGACGAAGGCGTACTCTTCGTGTTTGAAGTGCGGGAGGAAGGAAAATGGTAAAGATCATCTGTGTAAAGCCGCCGTGTGCGGTGCGTG
>CASEFE010000112.1 GCA_949287105.1 uncultured Bacillota bacterium | reverse complement strand
TCTCCAAAACCGCCGGTTGCGTGTTCGAGTCGCGTCTCCCCTGCCACGTGAAAGGGTGTCGAAAATTGATACAGTTTTGATTGGACTGTTTCGTTCGACATCTTTTTTCTATTATAGCTTATAATAAAATTTTTCGCAAGTGATCAGTTATAGCTGACTTTACGAAAAAATTTTTTTATTTATTTCATTTAATATTATAAACAGATTTTATTTAAAAGTAAAGATCCCCCACTAAAGCGGGGGCTTTATTTTTGCGTCCTAAAGGGCTTGTGCAACGGCGAGTGCTCACTTAACTGACTTCTGCATACAAGCAAGCCTTTTATTTACTTTTTGTTTTCATCTTTCTTTTTTGCATTTGATTTCAGCCAATTCTCAAACGGGTCATAATACTCTACCGTGCTGATTTGGTCTGAAATCAAATCTTCCTTTTCTTGATTTTGAATATACTTCTGCACGGCTTGCTTGTTGCCACCTACCGTGCTTACATAATAGCCTCTACCCCATAAATGCCTGTTCCCATATTTGTATTTTGTATGAGCATGTGTATGTGATCGGGCTTTGCGTGCGCTTCTATTATTTCTACTTCTTTTCTTTTGCATATTCTCGCAGAATTTTCCCTATTTCCGCACGCAATGCCACATAAATTATCTTTCTGCGATACTTCGGCGTTAATATTAGATGATATTGACATTTCCACCGGGTATGTGCTAAACTGTATGTACCGTTATTTTGCTTTCTCAAGTAACACCTCCTTTGTACTTAACTTGTATGCGGTTGCCAGCCTCATACAGTTTAGCACAGAGGAGCTTTTTTGTTTAACTACTTATGCTTGAAACTAAAGCTTTTTAACCGGCTTAGCCCGTGGTTGTCGACCGACAATCCGCTTCGCTGTTTGTCGGTCGATATAATATAAAATAACAACCACTTTCTACAAGCGGTTGTTATTTATTCTTTGATATTTGTATAATAACTTAAATAAACACATCCTTATTTTAAATCAATTAATTTAGCCAAATATTCCGGTACTTTCACCGTAATTCCGCTATCTTCTAAAATGTATATAACATTTTTCAAAATTTCCAAAGCGGAATCAAACCGGCAAAAATCCTCTTTATGTTGTGGATATTCATTTTTACAAATAGGCAACAACATAACAATATCCGTTAAATTACATAAAGACTCAAGCATATTGTCTGAATTTTTCAACAACAAATTATATTTATACGCTAATCCATCATAATCTTCTTCCTCTTTTGTTTTATGGCAATTCATTGACAAAACTCCTCTTATTGTCTTTTTTTAATAATTGACCAATCCTTCTAACATCAGTTTATCAGCAACCAATGCGATAAATTCGCTATTGGTAGGCTTGTCTGTTCCAATGTATACACGAACTCCAAATATTGCATTGATCGCATCTATCCTTTGCCTGTTCCATGCCACCTCAATGCTATGGCGAATTGCTCTTTCTACTTTGCTTGGTGTCGTTTCAAATTTTTCTGCAATTTTGGGATATAGTTGCTTCGTTACATTGTTAATAATAGCAGGAGTTTCTACAGCCATTTTAATTCCTTCACGTAAATAGCCATAACCTTTAATGTGAGGAGGAATTCCAATCGATATAAATATGTTGCTGATCTTTTCATCCAACGTCGAAGACTTTTTTCTTTCCCGAACCGTATCCTGCAAAGATGCTTTTGATGAAACAATATCTCTTACACGTGCCGAAATAACCTCTGGCTGTACGGGTCGCATCAAGTAATATTTGGCACCTTTTTCCATAACCTTTGCGATAATAGCATCATCCGAAAAACTTCCTGTTACAATGATATTACATGCCAGGCCCAATTCATTTATCCGATCCAACACCCCGAAACCGTCCAAGCCTTTTAACACTAAACTGACAATAACAATGTCCGGCTCAAAACGCTCTATTAGTTTAATTCCCTCGTTACCATCATCACTTACGGCACATACGCCAAAGCCCTCGTTCCGCAAATGTTCAGAGATTGAATCAATTGCCTCTAAACTGCCATCCAGCACAACAATACTCTTTTGAGGTTCCATCAAAAGCCTCCTTTATTCACCTCACCTTTTTTCCTGTTTATTATACCGAATTATTTTATATTTGTTAAGCGTTTTCTGTTCATAATTGAATTTTATTTTTACAAAAATGAAAAAATTATGAATGATTATGTCGTTTTTTGTAGGTTTCCTATACACTGACTTGTGGAATGCAACAAAATTCCTGCACTACATCCGTTAATTGACTTTTTTCGCTAAAAGATTTTGCAAATTCTTTGTGAATATTTTTTGTATGATTTCCTTTTTGTATCCATGTCTATCAAAAAGAAAAACCAACTGATTCAATTCCTCATAACAGGTAATTCCTTTTGGATATTCTAACGCTCCATAGAAATCTGTTCCCAAACAAACGTGATCGCTATCAAAATTTTGAACAAAATAATCTACTTGTGAAAAAACATTTTCAGTCGTTACCATTCCTTTTCCTAAAAAAGAAGCCACAAGAGTAATTCCAACTAAACCTTTTCGCTCTATTATTTTTTCTATCTGCCAATCGTCAATATTTCTTTGATGCTTAAAAACTGAATTTAAACATGTATGCGAATTCACGATAATAGCATCTGTGTCCAACAAATCACAAAAACTTTCCTTGTTCAAATGCGCACAATCTATATATATATCATTTTGTACCAATTTATCAACAATGTACTTCCCTAAAGATGTCAACCCTCCCATTCCGGCACATCCACCAGCCAATAAATTTTGCTCATTCCATGTTAGTGAAGCACACACCGGATGCCAACCGCAAATTTGTTCAATATTTAATTCATTCGCATATCCTATATCCTCCAACCCTAAATATAAATTATTGTTTCTATTTTCTAAAAAATTCTTTACAATTCTACTTATTTCATCAAAAAATCGGTTTCCGCGAAACACTGCACATACCGCGCCCGTTACTCGTTCGGATAATGCTTTTAAATCGTTGTTTCCATTGGTTAGAAAATCATTGTGAAAATCTACTATCATATTATTTATAATACGGGCAATGTTGATTTTTTGGTCACATAAACAAAAAGCCATGTTACGAAGTTTCTCTTAAACTTCGTAACATGGCTCATGATAAATATTAAATTTGTAAAAAACTTTTATTTTGCTCGTTTCGGCTCAGGATATTCTACCCCAAAGGTTTCTGCCCTAACCGATTTTATTACCTGAGGCGTAATCGGTTTATCTCTCATATCTGTAGAAACGCCGGCAATCTCATCTACTGTTTCCATTCCGTCAATAATTTTCCCAAACGCTGCATATTGTCCGTCAAGATGCGCAGCATCTTCATGCATGATAAAAAACTGGGAACCTGCACTATCCGGCATCATGGAACGAGCCATTGATAAAACACCTCGCAAATGTTTTATATCGTTCTGCCCAAACCCGTTTGCCCGAAATTCTCCCTTAATGGTATATCCAGGGCCTCCCATACCATTGCCTGCAGGATCACCTCCCTGAATCATAAAACCTTCGATTACACGATGAAATGTCAAACCATCATAGAACTGATGGTTTATCAGCGAGAGAAAATTATTAACTGTATTAGGCGCTTTTTCCGGATATAGTTCAGCCTTGAATGTCTTACCGTTTTCCATTGTGAATGTGATAATCGGATTCATAATTTACTCCTTTTCTAAATCTTCGTATTTTTGGACAAGCACGTTCGCCTCTCGAAAAAGTTGCATCGAGAACTCATCCGGATACCCCTGCTTATAAACCACACGCGATATGCCTGCATTGATAATCATTTTAGCACAAATAACACAAGGCTGATGCGTGCAATACAAAGTTGCCCCTTCTATTTTTATGCCAAGCCGCGCAGCCTGAATAATTGCATTCTGTTCTGCGTGTACAGCATAACATATTTCTTGCATTGTACCGCTTGCAATGTTCATTTTTCGCCTTAAGCATTCTCCTCGATCCGCGCAACTTTGTATTCCTGCAGGCGCCCCATTATATCCGGTGGTCAAAACACGCTTGTCTAACACAATGACAGCCCCCACATGCCGATTGTCTTGATAACAACTCGACCAATTCGCCACCGTTTCTGTTAATTCCATAAATCGCTTGTCCCACTTGTTCATATGTATTACCTGATAAATTTTCTTGCTACTATTTTAACATAAGATACTCTAAAAAGCAAGCTTCCGCTTAAATTCTTTAATATTTACAAAAGAATTAGCACTCTTTTAGTAAAGTGCTAAAAAAATGAATTTTCGGCGAAAAAACATTTGACTTTTCATTTCAAATGTATATAATATATAGTAAATTAGCACTCGAACGATTGAAGTGCTAAACTGATTCAGAAAATTTTTGGGAGGCATTCTAAATTATGAACATCAAACCTTTATTCGATAAAGTGGTTGTTGAAAGCGTGCAGACGGAAGAAAAAACCAAAAGCGGTTTCATTCTCCCTTCTTCGGCACAGGAAAAGCCGCAGACAGCGCGTGTCGTTGCTGTCGGCCCCGGAGGAAATGTTGACGGAAAAGACGTTAAAATGGTCGTAAAAGTTGGTGATACCATTCTTTTTTCAAAATACTCCGGAAGCGAATTTAAAGTAGACGGCAAAGAATTCACCATCATTCGCCAAAGCGATATTTTGGCTATTGTTGAATAAAGTTTATTTTTCAGGAGGAAATTTATTATGGCTAAACAGATTAAATATGGAGACGAAGCAAGAAAAGCATTAGAAAAAGGTGTAAATACACTTGCCGATACAGTAAAAATAACGCTCGGACCGAAAGGGCGGAATGTTGTTCTCGATAAAAAATTCGGAGCACCGCTGATCACAAACGACGGTGTTACCATTGCAAAAGAAATTGAATTGGAAGACCCTTTTGAAAATATGGGCGCTCAGCTTGTAAAAGAAGTTTCAACCAAAACCAACGATGTAGCCGGAGACGGAACCACAACCGCCGTTGTTCTTGCACAGGCCATTATCCGCGAAGGTTTGAAAAACCTTGCTGCCGGAGCCAACCCCATTATTTTACGCCGGGGTATTGATAAAGCCGTTGACACTGTCGTTGCAGAAGTCAAAAAAATATCCAAAGTTGTTGACAGCAAAAAGGCTATTGCGCAAGTCGCCGCTATTTCTGCCGGTGACGAAACTGTCGGTCAATTGATTTCTGACGCAATGGAGAAAGTTGGTAAAGACGGCGTTATTACGGTTGAAGAAGGCAAGACAATGAATACGGAACTCACAACCGTTGAAGGCATGCAATTTGATCGCGGCTACGCCTCAGCTTATATGGTTACCAACACCGATAAAATGGAAGCAGTTCTGGACAATCCTTACATTTTGATTACCGACAAAAAAATCTCCAACCTGCAAGAAATACTTCCTATTATTGAACCCCTCGCACAACAAGGCGCCCGCCTTTTGATCATCGCAGAAGATGTTGAAGGAGACGCTTTGGCCGCTTTGATCGTCAACAAATTGAAAGGCGTATTTAATTGCGTTGCCGTTAAAGCTCCTGGTTTTGGCGATCGTCGGAAAGCAATGCTGGAAGATATTGCCATTCTTACCGGCGGTACAGTAATTTCTTCCGACCTCGGGTATGAATTTAAAGACGTAACCACCGATATGCTCGGCAGAGCCAACCAGGTAAAAGTCGACAAAGATAATACTACCATTGTTGATGGCGCAGGCGATGCGAATAATATCAAAGCACGTATCAACGCAATAAAAGCTCAAATTGCTGAAACTACTTCCGATTACGACAGAGAGAAGTTGCAGGAACGTCTTGCAAAACTTGCCGGTGGCGTAGCCGTCATCAATGTCGGTGCTGCTACTGAAGTAGAAATGAAAGAAAAGAAGCTCCGCATCGAAGACGCACTGGCCGCCACACGTGCTGCCGTTGAAGAAGGTATTGTCCCGGGCGGCGGCGTAGCTCTTCTTTCCACAGCCCCTGCTCTTAAAAAACTGATCGCTTCCTTGGAAGGCGACGAAAAAACAGGCGCTTCCATCATTTTGAAAGCAATCGAAGAGCCCATACGTCAAATCGCAAAAAATGCCGGACTTGACGGTTCTGTCATTGTAGACAAAATAATGGCAGCGAAAAAAGCGAATTACGGTTTCGATGCTTTGACGAATCGTTACACGGATATGGTAGAAAGCGGTATTATCGACCCTACAAAAGTTGCCAGAAGCGTATTACAGAACGCGGCCTCTGTTGCTTCAACGCTTCTTACAACCGAAAGCGTTGTTACCGATATCCCCGCGCCCGAACCTGCAGCACCTGCAGCCGGCGGAATGGGCGGCGGAATGTATTGATCTTAAACAATTTCATGCAATAATCATCCACCCGCATAGCGGGTGGTTTTTATTTTTCGGGCATAGCCCTTGTTCACTGGCGTA
>CASEFE010000111.1 GCA_949287105.1 uncultured Bacillota bacterium | reverse complement strand
CCGCCGAAGGATATCCGCTTTGGAAAGTACTCAAAATATTCCCTTCTTCGGATTTGGAAGGCTGGATGATCACTTCATAGTCGTCAAGACCTTCATTGAATTCCTTCGCAGCTTTCTTAATCCATTCCGTTCCATAACCTCCGTCAAAAACGGATACAAAAATTTGTGTTTTGTTCGGATCATAGCTCGTTACCATTTCGCCGCATCCGACAAACAATAGGCTTACGCCCAAAATCAAGGCTGCAACGAATGCACAAATTTTTTCTTCATAATTACCTCCGTAACTAGATTATCGGCTTTTCCACCGAATTATTTTTTCGCCTTAGAGCGATTTGTTCATTGATTTTTTGCTGTTATCGCTTTTTTACTTCCTTTTTTCAGCATACCATTATAATACACACAAATCTGCATTACTATCATTTTTTTATTGTCAATTATTGCTTTTTTATTATTTAAGACAATATTTAATATAAAAACAAGAATTTATCGTCGATTTTCCCTTTCCCTTGACTTTTATCCGACATTGGTTTATACTATTTTTATGAATATCAGAAGAATTCCTTTGAAGTACAATTTACAGTTCCTCGACGATTATTGGATCCGTTCGGATTATGGGATCAATTCCGAGCTCCATACCCTCGAATACGTTCACAAACATTTTCATACCTTTTATGAAATCGTCATCGTCCTGAAAGGCAACATCAGCCAATATTATACACTTCAAAAACCTTACGAACAGCTTGAATATAAATTTGAAAGTCTGATGGCGAACACTTTACAAATCGTTCCTCCCGAAATGATCCATTATTATCGATTTGCTGAACCGAATACCGAATATATCAATCTGACGCTCAGCCGAAAAGTTTTCCGAATTGACTTCGTTTTTGGAACTATCGGATTTCACTTCCTTTTCTCGAACGACAGAAGTTCCGCCCGAAGTAACTCGGCAGTTGCAAAACGAGTTCCAAAATATTTTCAGTTTCGATTACAACGAAAAGGAACGTGCGCAGCTTCATAAAGTATTGGCAGCAAATTGCCTCAAAAACTTTATCCGCAAATCACAACAGCCCGATCCCCGCCCGCAATGGCTCATCGATCTGATAATCTGTCTGCAAAACCCGCATAACTTAGACAAGAATATCGAGGAACTCGTCAAAATTACAAATTACAGCCACAGTCAGTTATGTAAACTTTTCAAAAAATATATGGGCGTCTCGCTGCAACAATATCTCTCTGAAAAACGCCTCGAACACGCCTGTTTCCTTTTGAAAAATTCTGACATCAAGATCATCAACGTAGCGAGCATTCTCGGATATGAAAGTCACAGCTATTTTTCAAAAATTTTTTTGGAAGAATTTGGGCTTACCCCTCTGCAATATCGTTTGAAATTCAAGAAATAATTTCCTCTGCTTCGGCAAGGCACCGTTTCACAAAAGAAAGGCTGCACTTGCCGTTTTCTTTTTTCAAAAGTAAAATTTTGTTCCGGTATCCGCCCGCTTCCGCTTCAATGCGGATCCCTTCCTTACAGTCGGCAATCAAATTCATTTTGCGCACACACTCGCTCCGCCCGCCGTAAACTTTGCAAATCCCGGAAAATTCTTCCGCCAAACGATCATCTTTATAGATCTCAAACCGGTATTCGACTTCCTCATTTGTATCATTCGTTACATAAAAAGATAAATCGATTTTATCCTGCTCTATTATAAAATGATCATACCGTACCGACGCCAAAATCGGTGCGAATGCCGCCTTGACCGCATAATATGCCATTTTCGGACGATTGTAATAATCGATCACTGTCGTTGCCGCCACATTGGGACACGGTTCATTTGCCTGCCATATAATACTTCCGCTGTTTTCAAAAGCCCGTCGCCGATTGGCCTCCGTTTCGTACCGCAACCCCTCTGCCTGAATATATTGGCTCGCCAAAATGTAATCGTTCAATGTTTCTATCTTTCCAAACACCGATTCATCCCGATCCAACGTGTTCCACCAATCACCCAGATGCCGCCATGTCAAATTCCTTAAACTGTCCGTCACGATCATATTTTCCGGTTTAAGCATGGATGCCAATGTTCTGCGACAGGATACGGCATCTATACTGTACTCGCTGTTCAATAACGTATCCGATTCATTGTGCAACCGATTATGCCAGATATCTTTTTCCATGATGTATTTATAGTATCCATGAACATCATGGCTGCGCCCCCTATGCGTGCGGTCATAAAAGCTGTTCGGCCCCGACGGTGATGCCGGATAGAACATTCGCCCCGAATCGTATTTTTTTACGATCTTACGCAATAATTTTATATTTTTATTGGCATATTTGACGGGTTTCCCCGCATCATCATACAATTCATTGCCACCGCCCCAAATGATAAGAGAGGTAGTGTTTCTTAGGCTTTTTACCGCTTTTTCCGAAACAGTGGCAAGTTTTTTTAAGTACACTTTATCTGTGTTCGGTTTACTGTCATATCCCGATCCGGACTGAATAAAATCCTGCCAGATCATAATTCCGCGTTTTGCGCATTCAGCAAACAATTCTTTCGATCCGATAAGTCCTCCGCCCCAAATGCGCAAAATATTTACATTGCTCTCTTTCAAAAGATCCAAAAGCTTTTGCAAACGCTCCGAAATATCAACCCCGTACATCATGTCCAGCGGCAGAAAATTATAACCGCGAAGATAAACTTTCTTTCCGTTCACTTCACACGTATAAGGCAACGCACCTTTGGGCGCTCCCTCATTTGCAACCATCCGAACCGTTCGAAAACCGCATTCGGTTTGATAACAATCACTGATTTGACCGCCTTGAATGACTTCCGCGCGGATCTCATACTGCGGCTGCTCCCCATACCCGTTCGGATGCCAAATTTTTGCGTCCTGTATGGAAAAAGGCAAAATTGCTTTTTTATATCTCCCGCAATGAACAAATTTACGCGTGCTTACAATCGCCTTGCCCTGCTCAGAAACTGTCAGCACACATTCGTAAACTCCTTTACGACTGACATCCAGCCCCAATTTTACCTGCCCGAATACATTCCCTTCTTTGACGGTATAATCAATTTGAACATCATCAATCCGCGCCTCTCCCGTTCTGTAAACATATGCCGCGCCATAGATACCCATATTGACAAGCCGACGGCTGAAATCCCATTTATACCCGAACCGAGGTTTCTGCGAATTGATGCGCGAGGTCAAACCTATCTGCCCCATCTCCAAAGGTTCCGCCTCTATAACAACTTTTACGGTGTTCCGCCCGCACAATTTGCCTGTAACTTCTATTTTTGTCGGATTGTTCGCCCCTTCCAGTCGCAATAAAAACTGATCGTTCAGATAAATCTGCGCAAGATTATCGATTCCGTCAAAGCATAAAAATGTTCTTTCGCCCGCCTTGTCTTCCGCCGTAAATTCCGTTGTATACGTCCACCAGCGATTCGACACCCATTCGCTTTGCAGGCTCTGTTGCTCAAAATATGGATCCTGGATCAAACCTGCACGCAACAGATCATCAAATACGCTTCCCGGAACATGCGCCGTTATTTTATCAAAAATTCCGTGTAACTTTTCTTTTGTTTCTACGCTCTTGAAAAGATATTCACAATAAGGATATTTGCCGCATAAACTCCATTCCTTCAAGTATGTAACCTTCATTTCCAGTCTCTCCTTTCCTAAACATTGTATATCTTCACCAGATGCGTTTCTATCTTTATTTTCTCTCCTTTTATCGTTTTTTTATTATTTTTTGCTTTTTATTTGCTTACAGTTGAATTAAACAACAATTTTACATTCAAAAATACTCTTTTACACAAAATTAAAAAGGCTAAATCATTATTTGAAATTTATTATTTTTTATCATTCAAACGATAAGGAAAAAGCCTGCGTTTTAACGCAGGCTTTTTCCTTATACCATTCCGTTCGGAATTTAATTTTTTGTTATTTCCGCCACTCAATCTGATCGGTTTTCGAAAATTTTCGATTTTTACTTTCTGCTGTCGCGCCGGTTTTTCAATTCTTCTTTGCGTGCCTTTTCAGCTTCTACGGCCGCCGCATCTTTCGGCTTGACCAAAAGCAATACGACTATACCGATCAAGCATAGAACGCCGATTCCCAAAAAGACCACCGAAAGAACATTGTCTTGCAACCATTCCAGAGGATCGCCGCCCACGTCCACTTTATCCGGATCAGACGTGATACTGATCAGCTTATACGATGAAACCTTTTCGTCTCCGGTTTTGAAATCATCCACTTCGACAGTGACCATATAGACACCGATCTTCTGCGGTATGAAGCTCAGCTTCGAATCCGGGTTCCATGCATAATCGTTGTAAGGCGCGCTGTCATCCTTGTCGTTGTATACCTCTATCGTTTCCCATCCGTCGCTGATCTGATCCAGCGTATTGTTTTCGATCGCTGCGCGGATCTGATTCAAAGAGGGATTCTGTCCGCTTTTCATTTTCAGATACGATAACGTATATGTCTTATTCGGCGTACCGGATGCTACAACTTCAAAATCGTCTATAGTCTTTTCCAAATCCCTGTATCCGACAATATCGTCTTTCACGTCTTCGATCATCGGACCGTTGTATTGTACCTGGAATTCAAATGTTTCAAGATTCGCACAATCCCATACATTTTCCGTTGTGATCACAACTTCCTTGTAGCCGCCTTTGCCGTCATCCACATATCCGAGCATCGCTTTGCCTGCACGATTGACAGGAACAATACGGAACTGATACCTTCCTTCATTTGCAATTTCAAGGCTCAATTCGTCATAATCGCCATTTTTTGTTGCCGTATCCGAGGTGCCTGTGCGATAGTAGATTGTAAATGTCAAATCGGTATAACCGCTGTTTTTATCCGTCACATACGGACGAAGAGAAGGAAGATAAAAATATGCGCCCGTGCCGACCTGAATGCTCGTCGTTCCGTCTGCTTGCAACGCCGCCTTTCTCACTTCTTCCCGATATGCAGAAATCGCGCCATCATTCCTCGTGACCTGAATCGGGTCAGCCTCCTTCGAAACCGTAAAGAACGTCGTTTCCGGATACGTAACTTCCTGCGATTCCGGCGACACGACTTTAACATATTCGCGTCCCGCAATCTCCTCGGCATCTCCTACGTACCATTCATAGAAAGAATAAGCTGTATTTGCATTGTTGTCGGAAACCTCAAAAGCTACGCTGATGTAGCCCTCCGCTCCCGAAAACGCATCTTCAAAAAATACCAGATCACTCTTGCCGTCCTTGTACCCTTTCAGAGTATATCCGCTTTCACCTTTTTCAAGAGCAGGCTCTTCAGCCTCTTCATCTGCTTCCGCGGGATTTTGTACATAGTAATAAAGTTTCGGCGTCTTTACTGTTGTGCAGACATCGATAACTGTATAATTATCGCTGTTTAAGAAACTCTTGTCCCCCATCAGAAAATATTTTACTTCTGTATTGGAAACAAGCACCGGAGCAGTATCGTCCGTAACTTTATTGTCCTTCGTAAGAAGAAAACTCTGCCCGTTCAATTCCCTGATTTCAAATTTCGTGCCTTCCGTTCCTACGCCCTCTGCTTTGAACGAAAGCGGCATCACCGGAGTATCAGCCGAAGAAGCATATTTTGCATAGTTCAGCCCGATGTTCGTAAACGTTCCGGCATCCGCCGTATTGTTGATCGATACAATATAATCGCCCCAACCGAGTTTGGAAGGATCCTCCGAAAGTTTCACCGTCACTTCCGCCGTACCATCCGTCACCTCAATCGTTGCCTCGCTGCCGCCGTTGACAGATGCTTTCAAAACACCTTCGTTATTGGTGAATACGATTTCATTGATCGCCTTTCCTTCTTTGCTCTGGCTCATCTGTGTGCTTTCCAGCGTTATCGTGAACTTTTCAAAATTCAGATCCGTAAACTTGAAAGACAGCGAAAAATATTTCGTCTCTATCGCACTGTCCAGCGTATAGCCGTCCCCCTCTTCTCCTGCAAAGCCAACCCACTTCAAAGCAAGGTTGCGCTGAAAATTTACGGCTGCACTGTCCGCCGGAAGCTTGTATGTGAGGTAGTAATCCTTTCCTTCCTCCATTGAAGCATAATCCTCACGCTGCGCCCCGCCCGCTACCTTAAAAATATTCGCAGGCGCAATATCCGTCTCCGCACGTGCCGGTATAAATACCAAACACAGTGCCACCGATATGCTGAGTGCCGCTGCTATCAACAATGATAAAATGCCGATCTTTGTTTTGCTCATTCCTCTGCTCCCAATCGCAAATTCTATCCTTGGCAAATTCCGCTCTATGCGCATACTCTGCCCTTTAATTTGCTTGTACCCGATTATTTTACATTATAAAGAATATTTTG
>CASEFE010000110.1 GCA_949287105.1 uncultured Bacillota bacterium | reverse complement strand
TGCTCTTTTTGTCGTACTTCCTCTTAACCAATTCAATTTTATTACAACTTCTTGCTCCTTTTTGCTTGACTTTTAATAGTTAGTCTCTGTTATGTATTCTGCTCCGCACAAAATTCAAAACTTTGTCTGCACGGATATCTTCTCTTTTCGCGCGTATAAACAGTGGAATTATCATATCATTTCATGCCCAAAAACGCAATCATTTTTTACAGCATTTTTTTATTTTTATTCATTTTATACGCTCTCACGCAAGATTTTTCCCTCTTTATACATCTTGCAATGAATTTTTCATCGCTTCCACCATGTATCTTGCAAACGCTCCCGCTACATTGACACCCGTCACGCGCTCCGCTTCGTTGAACAGAGCATTCGAATTGACCTCGCACACATACGGAACCCCTCCTTCATCCAAAAGATCGACCCCGCAATAATCCAGCCCCAACACCTTTGCACACTTTTCCGCCGCATCCCGAAACTTCGGTGACAATTCGATCGCATACCCTTTGCCTCCCGCTTCAATGTTGGAACGAAAGTCTCCTTCATTTTTCCGTTTCATGCAGGCAATCGCTTTTCCGCCAACCACAAGCACACGAATATCTTCTCCGCTTTTCCCTACCTTTTTTTGATACAGATGCGGAAACATCTTGTATTCTTCCGCCGCACGTCTCAACTCTTCCCGCGAAGACAACAACCTAACGTCCATGCCCCAACTTCCGAAACTTTTTTTAATCACCATCGGATATCCGAGACGCTCTTCAATTCCACGGATCCATTCCTCCGAAACGCTTGCATCCGAATAATAGCAAAGAGGCGCCGCCACCGTATCCGGAAGCTTTACGCCCGCTCCCGCCAAAGCGATCGTCGTAAGCATTTTATCGTCGCACAACTCCACAGCTTGTGCCCTGTTGAATAGTCGAATCCCACACCGTTCCAACATCCGCGAAAGATATTTGTCTTTGTCAAGATATACGACAAAATCGCAGTTTCGGGATAAATTAACGTCATTTTTTTGTACTTCGCAAAGAAAATTGCCGTTTTTCTCAATTTCCGTCTGTACACCCAACCCCCGAAGTTCTTCTGCAATTCGCTCCGCTTGTCGGATCATTCCTGCCGTCCGTATATACGCATTTACCAAAACAACTGCCCGCATTGCCTTATCCTCCGCATAAAAACGCAGCGCCGATCCATATAAGACCGGCGCATCGCTTCTTATTGTTAACCTTCCACCCGAATGGTACTGTCTACCGAAACAACATCTTCCAATGCCTCGATTTTTTCAAGCGCACGGCGCAAAGAAAATTCGCTCGTTTCGTGCGTGATCAAGATGATCGGAATGTCTTCGATTCCTTCCCCTTTCTGTATCAGGTCAATGATGCTGATATTGTATTTCGCAAAGACTCCCGCCACTTTCGCAAGAACACCTGCTTTGTCTTTTGCTGTAAAACGAATATAGTAGCGACTGCGGAAATCCGTCACAAATTTCGTGCTCTTTTCCGGCTCTTCCGTATTTTTAAAGGTCGCATATTTTACTTCGGAATGCGTCGCGGCATAGATGACGTCCGATACGATCGCGCTCCCCGTAGGAAGATCGCCCGCACCTCTTCCGTACAGCATCACATCTCCCACACTGTCGCCCTGCAAATACACGGCATTAAAACTGTCATTGACTGCAGCCAAAGGATGATTTTTACTGATAAACGCCGGATGTACACGTACTTCCACCGTGTCCTTTCCGTCATTCTTACCGATCGCGAGAAGCTTCAACACATATCCGAGTTCCTCGCCGTAATCGATATCCACCGCCGAAACATTCGTAATACCTTCCCGATATACTTTATCCAACGGCACGCGCTTATGAAAGGCAAGGCTCGATAAAATCGAAAGTTTGTACGCCGCATCATATCCTTCCACATCGGCCGTCGGATCTTTCTCGGCATATCCGAGTTTTTGTGCGTCTTTTAAGACCGTTTTGTAATCCAACCCCTCCCGCGTCATACGCGTCAGAATATAGTTGGTCGTGCCGTTGATGATACCTGTCAATGTATGAATGACATTCGCCTGCATGCCGTCGATCAATGTGCGGATGATAGGAACGCCCCCCACACAGCTCGCTTCAAAATACAGACCGGCATTGGTGCGACGCGCCGCCGCTTCCAACTCATACCAATACTTGCAAAATAATTCTTTATTGGAAGTTACTACCGTTTTTCCGCTGTGAAGCGCCGTCAATACAAAACTCTTTGCCGGTTCTACGCCGCCGATCACTTCCACTACGATATCCACATTCGGATTGCTGACTACTTCCGCAATGTTGTCGGATATCTTGCTCTCTTCTATCCCGAGATCAATCGCCTTTTGCTTGTTGATTTCAAGCACGCTCTCCACCGACAGATCGACGCCCTGCGTCTTGCGGTAAAACTCCCTGTGATCGCGCAAAATTTTGTAAGTACCACTTCCGACGACCCCCAAACCGAGAATCGCTACGCCGACTGTTTTCATTTTTTGACCTCCGTTGTGTTCAAGTCGTATAGATATTTCAGCCCCTGCAATGTGAGAATCTTGTCCACACAATCTATACAGGATACTTCCTTTGCTATTATTTCACTGAATCCGCCCGTCGCAACCACGCGCATTTCAGGACATTTCATTTCACGTTTGATTTTTTTGACTATATAATCCACCAAACCAGCAAAACCGAATACTAGCCCCGCCTGTAAATTCGTCGTTGTATTCTTTCCGATCACGCTTTTAGGCGTCTCTATTTCCACACGCGGCAATTTCGCCGTACCCGATACCAACGAATCCATTGATCCGCGGATACCCGGAGCAACTGCCCCTCCGATGAATTCTCCCGCTTCGTTGATGACATTAAAAGTCGTCGCCGTTCCGAAATCGATCACGATCAGCGGTGCTCCGTATTTCTTGATCGCGCCCACATCGTTCGCGATACGATCCGCCCCGACTTCCCGCGCGTCATCCACACGCAGATTGTGTCCCGTACGCAACCCCGCGCCGACCATCAAAGGATCAATTCCGAGATACCCCGCACACATGTGCTGAATCGTGTAATTCAATACGGGAACCACCGAAGATATGATCGCACCGCTGATTTGCGCGGGCGCAATCCCCTTGATGGCAAGCATATTCAACAGTATCGTTCCGTATTCGTCACTCGTGCGTTTCAATTCCGTCGCACTGCGAAAACTGACTTTCAGCTTGTCCCCTTCAAAAAGCCCATATTTTATATTCGTATTCCCTACATCGATGCAGAGTATCATCCTCTTACCTTCCGCATTTCTTTTTTCCGTCTGTTATCGTCATCGACGATCCGCACCGTCTTCATATGAGCCGCCTTCCGATGTTTTTCTATCTTCCAACGACTTGTCTTCTCCGACTTCGTCTTCCGCTTTACGCGATCCCGCCACTAACTCCACAACTCTGTAAATCACAGGAGATGCTACGGCGTTGATGGCAAATTCCACAAGAAAATTGATTCCTGCACACAGGATAATCAAAAAATATACTACTGACGTTCCGGCAAGCGCATCGACGGATGCTATATAGCCGCCGATCGTTCCGCTGATCATCAGGCAGCCCAGAATAAACAAACCCGTATTGCAAACAGGAGCCGCTATCGATGCCACGATCACGGCAACATACTTGTTTTTCTTTGCAATGACCCGAAACAAAAGACCGGGTACCAACCCCGCGGCCAGCCCCTTTATCAGGCACAAGGCCACCGTAAACACAGGGTTTTCTGAAAACAGAAAGATTGTGAACGGATCCGTTGTGATTCCCATAGCCACAACGATCACTCCGAACAGCAATCCCAAAAACGCTCCCGCAACCGGGCCTATCATAACCGCACCCAGCACGATCGGAACAAGTACAAACGACAAACTTGTCCCTCCGATCCGGATAGAACTGCCCCACAGTTGCAACACCACCACAAGCGCCACAAGAACAGCCAAAAATGCTATGTTCTTTGAAGTAAAAAACCGGCTTTTCATATCTACCTCCATCGGATTTCCAAGCCTTGGAATATCCGTGAAAAAAATGTATTTATGCGCAATCAGAGGAAAGCCCTTGCGGTGCCTTCTCCGCACATATCGTTGTTTTGTGCAAAAAGCGCAAACCCTTTGCAAATCGATCCGGACGTTTATCCCGTATCGTTTTATAATTATAACAAAACAAGCAAAAAATAGCAACTAAATGAACATGGATTCTTAGCCTGTATGTTCACACCGGCTCTTTCTTATCTTACGCAATCGTTTTACAAAAAATGCCTTCT
Organism: uncultured Bacillota bacterium; assembly: GCA_949287105.1. Classification (GTDB taxonomy): domain Bacteria; phylum Bacillota; class Clostridia; order Christensenellales; family Borkfalkiaceae; genus Borkfalkia. The sequence continues at coordinate 3,232 of CASEFE010000110.1, read as the reverse complement.
CTTCACTATCCCTGTAACATTTTTTTTCGATTGAGCGTACATATGAATATAGGCAACCGAAAATATACCCGCGTTTAGGCGCGGGGCACGGTGCCAAAATTTCCGCCGCAGTGCACTTTTCAATACATATTCCGCCTGCGGCGAACGGGAGGAAAGATTCAATGAACGGTTTCGGAAACTTCGGCGGCAACAATTGCCTGTGGATACTTATCCTTTTACTCATACTCTTCTGCTCGCATACAGGGTTACTCAATAATATTCTCGACAGTTGCTATTTGCCTCTGTTCCTCGCAGCAGCTTACTGCGTATGCAAAAAGGGCGGGTTGTGTAATATGTTCGGAGGCGGTTGCGGCTGCGGCTGCAAATAATCGCCTCAACTCGTCAAAGATCCGCCCCCGAACCCCGAAGCCCGCGACATTGTCGCGGGCTTCCTTATTTTTATTTATTGTTTTTTTTCTAAAAGATAACGCTGAATCGCCGCTATCGTCTTGGCATCCCGTATCCTTCCGTCACGGATCATCTGCATCGCCTCTTCCACAGGATAATATTCCGAATTAACAAATTCCCCTTCATCCGGATGAACATGCCCTTGCTTCACGCTCTCGGCATAATATATGTACAATTTTTCATTCGTATATCCGGGAGTCGGATACAACGTAAACCAATGCTCCAACGATTCCGCCTCCAAACCCGATTCTTCTTCCAACTCACGCGCGGCTGCCTTCGCAGGATCTTCTCCCGCTCCCAGTTTTCCGGCCGGAATCTCCAACGTCTCTTCCCCGTATACATAACGGTACTGACGGACAAGCAATACCTTCCCGTCACGAACAAATAAAACCCCAGCTCCGCCCGGATGATCAATAAATTCACGCGTACAGGGCTTTCCGTCAGGCAACACTGCATCATCATATCGCAAAACAAGAATTTTTCCGCGAAATACTACATTCTTTTTTACTGTCTTTTCAACTAAATTCATAAATCTTCCTTCAACGTTTCCAGCGTTTCCATCAATATTTCTGCCTGCATACTCTTCCAGCCCGTTGCTCGCATAAATGCGGCATATCCGCAAAGAAGCCCTGCGCGCATTTCCATGTCTTCCGCTCGCCCAAGTGCATTGAGTATGAGCATCGCTTCCACCTTTTCCGCATCCGGCAAAGAAGATGCATAAATTTCTTCCCGCTCAGCCCAGATCACATCCGAAAAATTTTTCAAAGGTGACTTTTCCCCGCGCTTTTCAATCTGCGGCATTCCGTCCCGAAACATAACCTTCACCGCGTTCCGAAACGGCTTGATCACTTGATTGGTAAACGCATAAAAGCTTTCATATACGCTGCCGTCTTCATAAAAATATTCTTGCAAAAACGCGCTTAAATCTCGCTTTTTACTGTCAAATTCTACAAGCAGACAAAATATAAATGCCAACTTTTCCTGCGGATCTTCGGGAAAAAGCAGCTTCCGCCCCCTCGACGATCCATACGGCGCATAGTCCAAATATTTCTTTTGCGCTGCCACATAATCAAAATCTTTTGTTATATCGCGAAAAAAAGCATACAGCAAATCTGAAGACGCGATCGCTTTTAAAAGTTCCCCGATCTTGGTATCGGCGATGATAAATCTGGAACGCATCACTTCGTCACATCTGTGCAAAAATAAATCGATTTGTCCCCTTCCCGTATCCATGACGTCCCCTCCTTTTTCGTGCATTTTCGATACTTTTTTTCTCTCGTTTATCATTATAGCACAAAAATTCCATTTTATTAAACTATTTTTTCGGAAATATCTTGATTTTCATAAAATTTTTATGTATAATATAGAAAACTCAGCTTCGGAGGTTTTTTATGAAGTCTATAAAAATTTCTTTGCAGATGGCTCAAAACGTAAAAGAGTTTGTCAAAATTGTTCAGGATTGTCCTTATGAAATCGACCTGAAAAGCGACAAATATATCGTCGACGCTAAATCCATCCTCGGTATTTTCAGTCTTGACCTTTCCAAACCCCTCGTTGTGGAAATCCATTCCGACGATTGTGACGATCTGATTAAAGCGCTCAAAAAGTTTGCGTAAACCGTAAATTCTCTCGACTTTTACATTGGGGGCAATCATCCGCTTTTTCAGAAAAAGCGGATTTTTTGTCCGTTGAATTATTTTAACAAAGGAAGTACTCATGCAGATCCAAGGCGAAACGTTTATTAACAAGTTAATACTTCTGTTCGTCTTTGACAAAATGGAAAGCGCTCTTTCCGAACGGACAATCCTTGACATGTGCTCTACCAGTAACGACTGGATCAATTACATGGACTGCATGATGATCATCAGCCAACTCTTGGAAGACGGCTTTATCTGTACGGTGGAAACCAACGACGATACTCTCTACACCGTTACACCGGATGGCAGAAGCTGCCTCGCAAATTTTTATATCAATATCCCCAAAAGCACACGCGAAGAAATTTCTCAATTCGTGAAAAACAACAGCGCACGCTACCGCAACCGCCAAGAATGTAAATCCGATTATTATCAGAACAAAGACGGTACTTATACCGTTTTTTTGCGTATTCTTGCCCCTGCTCAGCCTATGCTTGAACTCAAATTTGTTGTTCCGGACCGTAAAACCGCTCAGAACATCTATAAAAAATGGGAACTTAAAGCGGCTGACGTTTACGCTGTTATTTATGAAAATCTGGTCGACTGACCTTACTTGAGGTAATACAATGTTTTCTTATAACACCAAAGGAACCTGCTCCCGTCTGATCGTCTTTGACGTAGATGACGACAATAAAATTCATAACGTCAAATTTATCGGCGGTTGCAGCGGAAATCTGCAAGGCATATCAAAACTCATTGAAGGCAAAAATATTGACGACGTCAGCAAATTGCTAAAAGGCATCAAGTGTAAAAATAACACTTCTTGTCCCGATCAGCTTGCCTGCGCCATTGAAGCTTATAAGATGCGCGATAAAGTTGCATTAAAGCAATAATAAACAAAAATTTAAATTGTTTCGTACATTCGCCGCAACCTGCGGCGTTTTTTCGTGCAGTAAAAAATCTGCACACATCAAAGCCGATGAGCACCGGTTTTTAAAATCCCTTTGTTTCATATCCAATAAATTTAAAAGGCCGCAGGCATCGCCTGCGGCCTTTTTTCTGACTGGTGAATTATACTATTAAGTGCAACACCTAAAGAAAAAAAGAGTTCATACAAATCTGTGGTAAAATAGAGTTGCGAAACAAAAATT
>CASEFE010000109.1 GCA_949287105.1 uncultured Bacillota bacterium | reverse complement strand
GGATATACTATAATAGACAAGGTTATTTTGCAGAGATGTCTGAGCGGCCTAAGGAGCACGACTGGAAATCGTGTGTACCTCGCAAGGGTACCGCGGGTTCAAATCCCGCTCTCTGCGCCACGGATTAAGTCTGAATGCGATTTGCGTTCAGACTTTTTGATTATTATATCTTTTGATGCAGGTCAAAAAGGGGAAAATCATGAAACTTGGTTTTATTCAATATGATGTAAAGCATAACAAAGAAGAAAACTTCAAGTGCATTGAAAAGAGTATCTGTAAAAAAGAATATGATCTTTTAGTTCTTCCGGAATTGAGTTTATGCGGATATTTGTTTGAAGACAGAAATGATTTGAGGAAAATAGCGGAAGTCGTACCGAATGGCGATTCGGTGAAGAGAATGCTGGAGATCTCAAAAAAACACAATTGCGGTATCGTTTTCGGTATGGCTGAGCAGGAAGGGGAGAACATATATAACACAGCCGTTTTGGTACACAGAGGAAGATATATCGGGAAATATCGAAAAATTCATTTATCCGATTTGGAAAAGAAAATTTTTGACAGGGGCGAGAAAAACGAAATATTTGAGATCGACGGGATCAAAATCGGAATACAAATTTGTTTTGATTTATGGTTTCCTGAAATATCCAGAGAGCAAATCCGAAAGGGGGCAAATCTTTTATGTGCACTTGCCAATTTTGGCGGTGAAACGACTTGTTCAATAGCTCGGATACGCGCGGTAGAAAACTTGACGCCGCTATTGCTATGCAATCGAATCGGACGTGAAGTGTTGCAAGGGATAGATGCGCAGTTTTTGGGAAAAAGTGCATTGATAGATGTAAACGGAAAAAGCATCGCGGTCGGAAAGAAGGGAAAAGAAGCCGTTTCTTGTTGTATGTTGGAACTGGGAAATAAGAGATCAAATCTGATTTGCAGGGATTTTGATGAAGAAATTTCAATTCACTATAAAAATGAATACGGCACGAAGTAAAAATTGCGGAGGAACAGGACATGAAAGTCATTGAAAAACAATCAAACAGTAAGATGTGTTTTATATGCGGAATGGACAATCCCATAGGCCTGAAAGCACAATTTTATACGATGGAAGACAGAAGCGTGATGACTTGTTTTCGATATAAGAAAGAGCATCAGAGTTTTCCGCAAAGAGTACATGGCGGATTGGTCGGAACAATGCTGGATGAACTTGGATTGCGGGCGATATGGGCCAAGGCGTCGGAGGATGTATTCGGGGTTACGGTATCGATGCAGGTAAAATACCGAAAGCCGGTACCGTATGAAAAGGAACTAATCGGGCGCGGGATTGTTATAAAGGAAACGCCGCTGTTTGCGATAATTAAAAGTGAGATATATGAGCATGATCGTACTTTATTGGCCGAAGCAGAGTTAAAATATATGAAATTACGTGTGGAGCAAATAGCTGCGGGGGCTGACGCGCATGAAGAAATGTGCTATCATATAAAAGATGATATAACGGAAATTGATTTTTAGAAAATGATCAAAGAAGACCAACCTCTATTATTAGCGGTTGGTCTTCTTTGGCAGCATTAAAATTTGTAAAAAGACAATAAAAAAGAAATATTTTCCAACCTTTTTTGCGCTTTGGCGTCTATATTTATGAAAGGATGCGATGGGTGGAGACAGATGGAGAAAAAAGAACTCGAAAAGAAAATACAATCTTGGACGAAGCCGATTTTTGGTTTTGCCTTAAAGCATTGCAAGGATTCGAAAGATGCGGAAGATGTGGCGCAGGAAATTGTAATGAAGTGCTGGCATGCCATGCAAAACAACAGTGAGATTGAAGATTGCGAAAAATATATGTGGACAGTTGCTCATAATACGTTGGCTGATTATTATAGGGAAAAGGGGAGGAGGTATTTCAATGTATCTGTAGATGAAATGGAGGAATATTTAACGGATGGCAAAGATATCGAAAATACGCTGATAGCGGATGAGACGATGAAGAAAGTATTGCGGGAAATAGCATATTTATCCAAGACGCAGCGGGAGGTATTGATAGCCTATTATTATGAAGGTAAAAACCAAAAGGAAATTGCGAGAGAACAAAAATTGCCGGTCGGAACGGTGAAGTGGCATCTGTTTGAAGCTAAAAGAAATTTAAGGAGGGGGATGGAAACAATGCGGAATCCGGAAGAATTAAAATTCAATCCGGTAAGATTTTCTTTGATCGGGTTTAGTGGTTGTGCGGGAGAGATGGGAGGACCGCAGGCATTTTTTCAAAGTGCATTGCCTCAAAATATTGTTTATTCGGTGTATCGGGAAGGAAAAACGGTATTGCAGATAGCGGAGGATCTGAATGTTTCTCCGGTATATGTAGAAAGTGAGGCGGAATTTTTGGAAAAGTACGGGTATTTACTTTGCCGGGGAGAGAAATATTATGCCAATATGTTGTTGGAGGAAGAAGACGGTAACGAAGAAAAGGATAAGCTTATGGATACGATGTATGCAGATGTAGCGCATATATTTGCAGAAGAGCTTTATGAAGATCTTAAAAAGAGCGGATTGTTGGAAAGTGAAGAACTTGAATGCGGTTACGGAACAGATAAAAATTATCTGATGTGGGCATTGATCCCGTATATAGCCGCAAACAGCGGAGAAGAGGCGCAAGAAAAAATCACGTTTGAAGAAGTTGCCACGAGGCGGATAGACGGAGCGCATGATATTTCATATGCAATTATAGAAGGAGAGCAGCCTAAAAATATTCGTTATTATTCCACGATGCTTGGTTGGTGCGGACCGAGTTGGGTGGGAGACGGAAAAAGCATATTGTGGAGCTGTTATGCAAAAGAGTGGTGTGATGGCAGCAAAGGAGAATTTTGGAAAAACAGGCCAATGAATAAAAACTTAAAATTGCTGTGCAATATCAAAAAGGGGGAAATGCTTTCGGCGGAAGAATATGCCGTTTTGGCGGAACAAGGCTTGATCTCTTGCAGCGAGAATGGCGCGATTGTCAATGTTGTCCGGCTCAAAAGTAAAGAGATCAAAAACCAACTGTTGGCGTTAGGGACGAAAATTAAGTCAAGACACAAGGAAGAATTTATGCAAAAGAAAGAACCGTATGAAAAGTTTATTTTGGCAAAGACTCCGGTACATCTTCGTAAGGCAAGAAAATATGGAATGCAGTATATTTTTCGGGCAGACGGATGGTTTTTGATTTATGTAATAAAGGATTTATTAAAAAGCGGAAAATTAAAGCTTCCTAAAGATACGCAAAAAAAGTCGTTGATGACGTTGGTGGCGCCGGAAGGATAAACGGAAAAGAATAAAATTATTACAGAGAAAATTTTAATGAAACCGATGAAAGCAGATGTTTTAAGTCGATTTACAATTTGTTTTAGAAAAATTTGAAAACAGAGAGAAAATTTGCGTGGAATCGTTGGAGATAAATTTTTAATTTTTTACGATATCGGTAGACAAAAATGAAAAAATATATTAAAATAATAAAAACAGAACCGAACCTGCATGGAGCAGGCGTAAAAAGGAGAAATTTACATGAGCGATATTCAGAGAGCGGCGGAAAAATATGCGGCATACGGTGTCGATGTTTATAAGGCGATTGAAACCTTAAAAAATATACCTATTTCGGTACATTGCTGGCAGGGAGACGATGTTCTCGGGTTTGAAAACAGCGGGGCTTTGACGGGTGGTATACAGACTACGGGAAATTATCCCGGCCGTGCACGGACGGCGGAAGAACTGATGGCGGATTATGATTTTGCGCTTCGTTTGATGCCGGGGAAAAAGCGTATCAATTTACATGCAATTTATGCGATCACAGATAAGCCGGTCGATCGTGACAAGCTGGAAGGAAAACATTTTGACAAATGGATCGAATTTGCGAACGAGCGGGGGCTTGGAATTGATTTTAACCCTACATTTTTCTCGTCGCCGATGATGAAAGACGGTTTGTCTTTGTCTTCGCCGGATGAAAATGTACGGCAGTACTGGGTAAGGCACGGAAAGGCATGCCGTAAGATCGCGCAATATATCGGTGAAAAGACCAATGGGTATGTACTCAACAATATTTGGATTCCGGACGGATATAAAGATGTTCCTTCCGACAGATTGTCGCCTCGTCTTCGTTTGAAAAAGAGCCTGGATGAGATTCTGGAAGAAAAATATGATCGTGTAGTGGACGCGGTAGAGAGCAAGGTTTTTGGCATCGGTGTAGAGAGTTATACGGTAGGATCAAACGAGTTTTATCAAAACTATGCGGCAACTCGTGGGATTTGTTGCCTTTTAGACAACGGGCATTATCATCCGACAGAGTGCGTATCGGATAAAATTCCTGCATTGTTAGCTTTTTATGATAAAGTGGCTCTGCACGTAACGCGCGGAGTGCGTTGGGACAGTGACCACGTCGTTATTTTGGAGGACGAGCTCAAAGAAATTGCAAAAGAGATCGTTCGGAACGATGCGCTCGGAAAGGTATTGATCGGATTGGATTATTTTGATGCGAGCATCAATCGTATATCGGCATGGATCGTTGGCCAGCGGAGCATGGAAAAAGCGTTGCTGTATGCGCTGTTGTTGCCCAATGATAAATTGCGTGCGTTGCAGGATAGTGCGCGGTTTACGGAACTTATGGTTTTGCAGGAAGAAGTCAAAATGTTGCCGTTTGGTGATGTTTGGGCGGCTTATCTTGAAAGTTGCGGATTAACCGAAAGTTTTTATCCGCAGGTTGCGGCATACGAAAAAGACGTTTTGGCTAAGAGAAAGTAATTAATAGGGCAAGCCTTGCTGTAATTCCGATAGAAAATTCATCACAGGCTATAAGTATAGCGCACCATACCTTACAAAAAGGCGGTGCGCTTATTTATTATATAGGAGTCATAAGGTAAACAAGTTTTGGGAGAAAAATTATGAATTATACGCTAATTAACTTAAATGAATGGCAAAGAGGAAGTTTGTTTCAGTTTTATATTGATAAAATGCGGATTGTCATGAGCCTGACAGTGGATGTGAATGTAACCAATTTAAAAGCGTATTCAAAGGAGCATCAACTTCATTTTTATCCTTTAATGGTGTGGGTTGTATCGAAAATTATCAACTCACATGATGAATTTAAGTATGGTTGGGATGCGGACGGCAATCTTATCAAATGGGATTTTGTATCTCCATTTTATACAGATTTTCATCCGGAAGACGAAAATTTTACAAAAATGGTCACGGAGTATTCAGATGATCTTTTTGAATTTTACGGTAGAATGGTAGCCGACAAAAAGCGTAACGAAAATGAGCGAGCTATTTTAGAAAATCAGCCGCCCAATTTTTTTGATGTGTCCTGCATACCGTGGGTAAGATATTCCCATTTTGATGTACATGTTTTTGATGAAGGGAAATTTCTTGCGCCTGTGGTCACTTGGGGCAAATTCGAAAAAAAGGACGGTAAATTTATCATGCCGCTTACCATGAACATTCACCATGCTGTTGCAGACGGCTTCCACCTGTCAAGATTTTTTAATGAAGTGCAAGAATTGATAGATTCTTTGAGTTGAAAAACTTCCGATTCGTCGGACAATAAAGCGAGCAAAGATTAAAAAATCTTTGCTCGTTTTTAATCTCTGTGTGAATTATCATTTTCGGCTTGTTTTTTATGAATAAAGGGGATAAGGAAAGACAGGAACAAAACAGGTTTATAAGTGCTATTTTTAAGGCAAAAAATAATGGGATTGTGAAAAAAACGGATAAAAATAATGATTTTCGTTTGGTAAGCGTGTATCTTGTTTGCTTTTTGGTGCGCAGTATGCTATACTTAATTGCAAGTATTATACTAAGAAGCAGGGCCAGGAAAATGCAGGAAGAAGCGATAAAGAAAAAATTGTTTTCCGCCGTTCAGCCGAGTGGGGCAGTGACGATCGGAAATTACATCGGGGCGATCCGGAATTTTGCACAATTGCAGGATGCATACGATTGCATTTACGCGGTAGCGGATCTGCATGCGATCACTGTACGGCAAGAGGCTTCGGCACTTCGCCGCAATACATTGGAATTGATTGCGTTGTTTATTGCATGCGGCGTTGATCCGGAAAAGTGTATATTGTTTGTGCAGTCACATGTACCTGCGCATTGTGAATTGACTTGGGTTCTGAATACGATTACCTATCCCGGTGAACTTTCGCGGATGACGCAGTTTAAGGATAAGAGTGCACGGCATGCGGAAAATGTAAATATGGGATTGATGGATTATCCTGTATTGATGGCATCGGACATATTATTATATCAGGCAGCGCTGGTGCCGGTGGGGGCAGATCAGAAACAGCATTTGGAACTGACGCGTGATCTTGCTCTTCGATTCAACAATCGTTACGGTGATACGTTTACGGTTCCGGAGCCGTATATTTTGAAAGAAAGCGGTGCAAAGATCATGAGTCTTGCCGATCCGAGTAAAAAGATGAGCAAGTCTGATGAAAACGTAAACGCATTTATTACGATGTCCGATGATCGGGATACGGTCATCCGAAAGTTTAAAAAGGCTGTGACGGACAGTGACGCCGAGGTGCGTTTCGATATTGAGAATAAGCCGGGCGTTTCCAATCTTTTAACGATTTATCATGCTTTCACGGGCAAGAGCATAGCGGAAGCGGAAAAGGAATTTGCCGGAAAAGGTTACGGGGATTTTAAACTTGCAGTCGGGGAAACGGTTGCGGATGCACTGATTCCGATTCAGGCGGAGAAAGCACGTCTTTTGAAAGACAAAGATTTTCTGAACGGCGTGATGAAACGCGGAGCGGAAAATGCTTATCGTATAGCGCGGAAAACGCTGTCGAAAGTATATCGCAAAGTAGGATTCTATTCGGGAGAATAAAGAAATTGTTCGGGTATATACGACCGGATATTCCGTATATGTACGTCAAAGACGGCGTATTGTATAAAGCGCTTTATTGCGGGCTGTGCAAGAGTATAGGAAAGAATTGCGGACAAATGGCACGTTTCGCGCTTTCTTACGATATGACATTTTTATCGGCATTATTGCACAACATAAAGAATACCGATGTAAAAATTGAAAAAAAGCACTGCGTGTTGCATCCGATCGTGAAGCGCCCTATAGCGGAAGACGATGAGATCACTCGGAGCGTGGCATGTTTGAACACCTTGTTGACGTATTATAAGCTGACGGACGATATAGAGGATGAAGGGAAAGGCAGATTTACCCGTTCATTTTTCCGAAAGGGCTTTAAGCGGGCAAGTTCGATACATGCGGCGTCGGCGAAAATCATTTTGAAGTATTTGGAAAAACTTTCCATGCTTGAAAAAAACGGATGTGAAAGTTTCGATATGGCCGCGGATCCGTTCGGATCGATGATGGCTGAATTGTCGGATGAATGTCTCGGCGATTATCGGACGGAAAAGACGCATGATTTATTTTATGGGATCGGCAAATGGGTATATCTGATCGATGCGCTCGATGATTATGACAAAGATCTGAAAAAGAAAAATTACAATCCCTTTTATGCGGCGTATAAAAACGAATCGCGTGCCGAAATGGTAGAAAAAAACGGCGAGGAACTGGACTTTTTGTTCAAAAGCATATTTGCGCAAAACGCAGAAAATCTGAAAGCCATTCGTTTTTATTTTAATCACGATCTTACGGACAATATTATATTGCGAGGATTACCGGCGGCGACGCGGCGTGTATTGTGCGGATGTAAAGACAAGATCAAACCCAATAAAATCAAATATAAATAAGAGAGAAACAAGATGAATAAACAATCTTATGAACTTTTGGGCATATCCGAAACGGCGACGGATGAAGAGGTAACCGCTCGTTACCAAGAACTGAAAAAAAAGTATTCGGAAGATCGTTTTCTGGAAGGTGAAGCGGGAAACGAGGCTGCTCGCATGCTCAATAAGATCGACGTTGCTTATAACGAGATCATGAGCGAACGCAAGGAAACACGCGGTAAAGAAGACAACAGTTCTTCTTACGCAAAAGTGGATGCTTATATCCGTGAAGGAAAGATCGCGGAAGCGCAAGCTGTGCTTGACGAGTTTAATGAGCGCCCTGCGGAATGGCACTATCTGCAATCGGTGGTTTTCTATAAGAAAAATTGGATAACCGAGAGTAAAAAGCAGTTGGAAATCGCGATCCAGATGGATTCTTCCAACGAAAAATATCGGACGGCATATAATAAGCTGAAAGAAAAAATTGATTATGATAAAAAGCAGGCAGATGCAGCACATGGCCAAGGCGGTTATGCGCAAGGCACCTATTCGCAGGGGGAGGGAGCTCCCGATTATGATACACAGCAACAGCAGATGGGCGGCGGTTTCTGTGAACAATGTGCGACTTGCTGTGCATGCAATATGTTGTTTAACTGTTGCATGAATGCATGTTGCGGCTGTAACTGATAAAATTCAAGGAGGAGCGGGGATTCTCTCCGCTCCCTGTTTTGTACAATGAAAAAAAAGTCTTTTGAGATAGCGTTGGCGGCAGTATCCTGTGCAATCGCAACGCTGTTTGTTGCAGTATTGGGAATCAATACTTCTTTTGCCTTTTTACTTGGTTATGTCATCGGGGCGGTGGCGTTGATGCTGCCGCTATCCAAGCAATTTTGGTGGGGAAGTGTGATGGCTTACATAGCCACTTGTTTATTGTGTCTTGCATTCAATGGAATACCGCTGTTTTACAAATTGTTTCCGTTTGTTGCGTTTTTCGGTTTGCATCCGCTGGCGAATGCGTTGCAGCAGAAATTTAACGTGAACCGTTGGATCGCTTTTGTTGTAAAAGATGTATGGTTTGTAGGAATGCTCTGCGGTGCATGGGCATTGTTCAATGCAATGACGGAAGTTTCTTTGCCCTATGCATGGATGTATGATTGGGCATATCCGGTCATAGTTGTGGTAGGGTCTTTGCTTTTTGTGTTCTACGATTGGCTGATGTTCCGTTCCCAGAAACTGGTTGATTATTATGTTTTACGAATAGAACGAGGGAAAGGCAATACAAATATACCGCCGTCGGCCCCGATACAGGATGACAAAACATTTGATGTTTTTTCTGAAATGAGCGAGAAAACAGCAGAGGAAGAAAAGAAAGAAACGGAAGAAAACGCAGAAAAAGGGGAAAAGGACGATCAATAGCGAGATTGCCGAAATCAGTGGGAGAAATTATGTCGGAAAACATAGAAATTACGCAAAAGAACAGCGAGTTTACGGGTTTGGTCGAGTCTCTTGGCAGCAATGGTGAGGGAATTATACATATGAACGGTACGGTGTTTTTTGCTCCGTTTACCGTTGTAGGCGAAAAGGTCAAGTTGCGTGCGCTGAAAGTAAAAAATCGGATCGGATATGCAAAAGCTGTGGAAATTCTGACCCCTGCGGATGAACGCGTGCGTCCGAAATGTCCGTTATTTACAAAATGCGGCGGATGTCAGATCCAACATATGCGTTATGGTGCGCAACTGAAATTAAAAACAAAGACGGTACAGGACGCGTTGCGGAAGATCGCCGGAATTGAATGGGAAGTGCCGTTGACAATTAAAAGCGAATTTCCCTATGAATACCGAAACAAGTTGCAGATTCCTGTCGGAGTAGATAAAAACGGTGAGAATGTCATCGGGTTTTATGCTGAACGCAGTCACAGGATTGTACCGGTAGAAAAGTGTCCGATACATCCCGATTGGGCGGAAAAAGTAATTTCTGTTTTTCATGAATACATGGAAGAAAGTGGCGTGTCCGGATACGATGAAAGTACAGGGCGAGGAACTTTACGTCATATTATAGTTCGCGATGTAGACGGATGTTTCATCATTGTTGCGGTAACGGCAGGCGAAAATTTACCGCATGCGGACAAGCTTTGTGAACGTCTTGTTAAGCATTTTAAGATCTTTTCTCTTTGGCAGAACATCAACAATGGGGCAGGGAACGGAGTTTTCGGAGATCGTTTCCGGTTGTTGAGCGGAAAGGGCGTATATTCGGCATATGAATGCGGAATTCGCTTTGATGTCGGGCCGAATACATTTATGCAAGTAAATCGCAATGTTTGTAGAAAGTTATACGAACGAGTTGTTCGAGCGGCAGCAGAGAGCAAGGCAAAGACGGTGATCGACGCATACAGCGGAGGCGGACTTTTGACCGCTATGCTGGCGAAGACGGTAGAAAAAGCTTACGGTATCGAAGTAGTAGAAGAAGCATCTGCTTGTGCGGATGCGTTGATTTCGGCGAATAAGCTGGACGGTAAGATGATCAATATTTGCGGCAAGGTAGAAGAAAAATTGCCGAAGATACTGGAAAGCGTGAATTTGAAAGATACATATCTGGTAACAGATCCGCCGCGAAAAGGGATAGATCGGGAAACGATCAAGGCTATTTTGCAATCTGGGATACCGAATGTCGCGATGATATCTTGTAATCCGGCGACGATGGCGCGGGATATAGGTCTTTTGACGGGCGCCCTGACGGAAAAAGAAAACGGGGAACTCGTAAAAAATCCGGCATATAGTGAATACGGTGCCGAAGGATATTATAAAATTGTATCCGTTCAGCCTTTTGATATGTTCCCGCAGACCAAACACGTTGAGACGTTGGTTCTTTTATCGCACAAAATAAATCAGTAAAATTAGTTTTAAGGTCAAAAGCTTTGGCTTTTGACCTTTTTTCATGCTAAAATTTTTTTATATCCATGAAAGAATAGACAAAGAGACCAATTAAATTATACAACTCGAAAGATCTGTTGATGGGTAGAAAGAAACAATACGTGGCTGGCAGGCCAATAAAAAAGCGCATTTGTGATATGCCAGTGAATAAGGGCTATGCTGGACAAATAAAACCCACGTGCTATGCGCGTGGGTGATTTTTGTGCAGAAAGAAGCGGACTTTATTAAAATTCAACAAAACACTCAGATTTTTATTTGCTTGACGAAAATATATAGAATTTGTTAGAATGAAAACGGAACGTAAATGTGATACTGCACAGGTAAATATTGATTTATTTTTATTAAAAGGGTGGAAGGTCATGAAAAGAGTAATTGTAGTCGGCAGCTTAAATATGGATATGTGCATCAATGCGCCGTATTGTCCGAAAGGCGGTGAAACACTTACGGGCGGCGGATTTATGACCAATGCAGGCGGCAAGGGGGCAAATCAGGCGACGGCGGCAGGCAAGCTCGGTGCACAGGTATCGATGTGCGGATGCGTTGGGGAAGATTCGTTCGGGGATTCTTTGCTGGAAAGTTTGCGTACATCGAATGTGGATGTACGGTTTATTCGCAGACAAAAAGGTGTTTGCTCGGGTGTCGCCGTAATTTTAGTGACTGGAGGCGAAAATCGGATCATACTCGATAAAGGCGCGAATGCCTGTCTTTGCGAAGAAGATATTGACCGTATCCTGGAAACCGCGCAAGCGGGGGATATATATCTGACGCAATTGGAAAATCCTGTAAGGGTCATCGGTTATGGGCTTCGGCGTGCCAAGGAAAAAGGTCTGTATACGATTCTAAATCCGGCACCTGCGGATCTTGCAGCGGCGGAGTTTTTCCGCTATGCCGATCTGATCACGCCCAATGAAAGTGAACTTGAAATTCTTGGCGGAAAAGAAAAAATATTTTCGGCGGGTGTGCGCACGATCGTAACGACGCTGGGCAGTCAGGGTTATGAGATTGCGGATGAGAAATCGGCAAAAACTTATCCATGTCTGCGTGTACATGCAGTTGATACGACAGCCGCGGGGGATACGGTTTGCGGTGGACTGGCGACCGAATTAGCCAGGGGCGCCTCGTTGGAGGAGGCAATGGCATTTGCGAGCAAGGCGGCGAGCATAGCTTGCACACGTAAAGGAGCGGCGCAATCCGTGCCTACCCGTAAGGAAGTAGAAAATTTCCGTTTGGAATGAGTTTGATCGAAAATACACGATGTCAGCACAACATATTTCAAAATTTTATGGGTACAACAGTAAGCTTTCAGATGTGTAAGTAAAATAAATAGGTCGTATTTTATAAAATTTTTTGAAAACTGTAAAATTAAGAGATTATTTTGATTTAAGAAAATGTAGCACTATTTTCTGTTTGGCAGTCTTTCGATTTTATAAATTTGCTGTTATTATTTTTTACGACGGTCAAAATAATTCCAAAGGTTTATATCTTTTTATCTATCATGAGGTAATTGCGTTCAATGTAAGCCGCTTTACCGGCATGCACAATTTTATTGGGATAAAAGGTATCATCGTAATAGGTTAAAAGATAGTTTCTATAATTTTTGTCAATATGAGGAAATTCCGCTCTTACGTAGATTCGTTTTACGTTGGGGCGGATTTTTTTATTTCGGTGACAGCTCGTAAACACATTGAGTCGAATTGGCTTTTACTGCCGAACAAAAATATGTCCCAATTATTCCGGTCGACAAGTGAAAGAATAAATTTTTTAAGTTGGCAATAGAAAGCTTCGTCTTCATTTATTTTGCGATGACCTATAAAAGTTACGATCATAAAATTCCTTAAATACGGCGTTATAACTTCATATATTATACTCCTTTCCCATTTATTATGGCAACCGATATGACGGTATAAATCCGTATTTTTATTGCCGTAAATTGGTAGAATAATAAAAAAAAGAGGAGGCATTATTTTGACAGTTTGTCAAGCGGTTGCGAAACGTGTTAATAAGTTATTACAGGAAAAGAACATGTCTCAGTACAGATTGGAAAAGAATTCCGGAATTCAACACGGTACTATGAACAGCATCATGAGTGCAAAGAATAAGGGTATCGAATTGAATACCGTAATGATGATTGCTCGTGGTTTCAAAATGACGCTTCTTGAATTTTTGGATGATGAAATATTTTTGTGTGAAGACATGGAAATAGAATAATAAGAAAAAAGCTTTAACATTGCATGTTTCTTAAAATTTTATAGCAGGAAGAGGAAAAGCAAGCCGTTTATTAAAAAAGATCATCGCAGGATCGAAAGACCCTGCGGTGATTTTATTATGATTTATTTGATCAATCAGAGAGTGGCGGAAGGATCGGTCGGTATTTTTACTTCTTCCGTAACGGGCGGGGTTGGTACAGTTGCGTCATTCAAACCGCAATCGGGGCAGATTTCGTCTGCGCTGGCACCGTTGCACGCGACATACGTGTCTCCGACAGCAGCGACGGCGCCGAATTTTACCGGAACTTCAACGCAGATGTCCTGACTGATGGTAAATACGCATTGTCCGTTTTTGACACCGTTACAGGTATACTTTCCTTCGGACACTGTCGGCTTTGTGCAGCATCTTGTGATCGTAGTTCCGGCTTTTGCAAACGGCGTTACCGTGACGGGAACACAGACCGAAGAAAGCTGATAAGCGACAGTGGGGCAAGTTTTATTTTCATCTAAAATTTCCGACATACATTTCTCCTGAAGATTGTTTTGAGAGAACACTTTCTATGCAGTATATGCTCGAAAAACTGTTTATGTTAAAAATATAGCTTGATAAAGTGTATAGGGAAAAAATTTTAAGTGGGTGAAATCTTAATAGTCATTGAACGCAGAATTTACAATTAAAAACGTTATGAATCGCTTGGCGGAAAGTTATTTGAAAGAAAGTGTAAAATTTTATGACTTGTGCTTTTTTAATGATATTTAATAAAAAATAAAACAATGTTTATAATAAATTTTTCCAGTGCAATTCTTTTAAATAAATATTAGACATGATAGTTTCATAGTGTTATAATATTTGCGTATTAAGGTATCTTTTTATTCTCGATGTTTAAAAATTTCAGTACCATAAATTAAGGGCGCAGGATATGAGAGTAAAAATAGAACGAAGGAAAAGAAAATATTACGATGACGAAATAAACCGGGAGGAGAAGAATGGACAGAATTCAAAAAACGGAAGAAAAATTTAAAGAACTTTTTGGCGGACAACCTACCCAAAATGAAGGAACTGACCCTGAATTTATGCGGATATTACAGCGATTTATATTTGGAGAGGTATCTTATATCGGATCGCTTGATAACCGTATGCGCGAACTTGTTACGGTAACGGTTCTTACTGTTAATCAGACGTTGCCGCAGCTTAAAGCGCATGTCGGGGCGTGTCTTAATATTGGCGTGTTACCGCTTGAAATTCGTGAAACTATTTATCAATGTGCTCCGTTTATAGGTTTTCCCAAGACGCTGAATGCCATTTCTGCTATGAATGAGGTTTTGGAAAAGAATAACTTTTCTTTGCCGCTTGAAAATGCAGAAACAGTTCGGGAAGAGACGCGTTATGATGAAGGGGAAACTCTTCAAATGCCGATTTACGGAAATGAAATTGCGAAAAGATACGCATGGCTTCCGGAAGATTTTCAAAAAAATATTCCTATATGGCTTACCGAGCTTTGCTTCGGGGATTTCGCAACAAGAAACGGTCTAGATCAAAAGACTCGTGAACTTCTGACGGTTGTAATGCTTGCAACGATGGGCGGT
>CASEFE010000108.1 GCA_949287105.1 uncultured Bacillota bacterium | reverse complement strand
GTAATATGCCTGATCGGAAATTGCTGCGGCACAGACAGCCTGACAAACACGATCCAACGGATAAGAATTAAAACAATCTTTACACCGTTCCAACGCTTCGATCAAAGCGGGATCCCCGATTGCATAGCCACAGCGCATTCCCGCCAAAGAATATCCCTTGGAAAATGTTTTCACGATCAGAAGATTTTTATGATTTCCTATTAGTGAAACTGCGCTCTGGTCATAAAAAGGCATATATGCCTCGTCCAGAATCACGATACGCTTACTGTTTTTTGAAACAAAGCTTTCGATTTCTTTCAGCCCGATCCCGATCCCCGTAGGTGCATTGGGATTGGCAACAAGCAAACCCTGCGCCGACGTTGCAGAAAGTTTATCAAGATCGAGAGTAAAATCGTCTTCAAGCGGAACAGCCGTATGCGGAACATTGAAAAATTCACAGAATACGGGATAAAAACTATACGTGATATCCGCAAACGCCGCGCCTTTCCCGCCATCATCAAAAAATGCCGGAATACACAATGCCAGAATTTCATCGCTTCCGTTCCCGCAAAATACGCATTCGCGAGAAACTCCTTCCGCTGCGGCGATGGCTTCACGCAAGGCCATAGAATCAGGTGCAGGATATAATTTCAAAGAGTCCGTATCAAAAGTTTGAAATGCTTCCACCGCTTTCGGGGAAGGCGGATACGGATTTTCATTGGTATTGAGTTTTACATATTTTTTATCTTTCGGCTGTTCACCCGCCGTATACGGCGCCAGGTTCTTTGCCCTTTTGCTCCAAAATTCGGACATATCGTCTTACCTCATTCGTATATTATCATAATAGTATTTTCTGCACAAAAAGTCAAGAATTTACCTGCTTACTCCGTTTGCTTTGCGCTTTTTCGACAAAAATAGTCAACCTTAAAAGCTCAAAATACCAAACATGCCGAAAAAACTTTTCCGAGAAATGCTTTTTGAATTAAAAGCACATGCTTAAAAAACCTTTCTTAACCGCAACGTTTTATTTTTACACGTTACGGAAAAATTTGTTGCCCGCTTTCCGCACATCTGAAAATTGAAACAAGGCGGGAAAAGCTTTTTGAACAAAGCTTTTCCCGCCTTTCCTTTTTAGATAAAAAATCGGTTCAATATCCTTTTTTGCACATTTTTCTCAATGCGGCAAACACCCCATGCGCCGAACAGGTTTCCGCCTCGATAAAATGTTCGGCCTCGGAAATATCCCAAAGAAAATGTGCATCCGAATTTGTGATTCGCGGAAGACAGACGCCGGAATCTACCTTGCATTCGATCATTTCAAAGCCTAAACCATCATCAAAAGCCCCTAAGATCCCGACCAGACCGTTCGATTGTTTATCGATATGCGCAGGCACGGCGATCCCGCCAAGGCCTTTTACAAGCCTCGCCACTTCTTCTACGGAAATTCCGCTCGATACGATCAAAAGGTCTTTTTCCTCGCCGATCTCTTCGTCCTGCTCGTTCAAAATGACCTGTCTTCCAAAAACGGCAGGATCGTTTTGAATACGCAAACGTCTGTTTTGCACAATGGTTTCCAATTTTTCAAGCTGCGCATATTCTTCAAACAGACAAAGGATATGGATATCTTCCGAAGTAGTCAGTTCCATCGCGGGTAGAACGACAAGGCCGTTTTTTTTGCCCACCGCCATCGTCGCGGGACAATTTTTACCGGTATTGTGGTCGGAAAGCGCAATGGCGTGCAATCCCTTGATCAACGCCATATTGACGATATTATTTGGCGTATTCTCCGCATCGCCGCATGGGCTCAGACAAGAATGAATATGGAAATCATAATATATTTTCATCGTTTATGCCCCTTTTCAAACCATCCGAACTCCGAATCTTATCCATTCATCGGCGATTTACCAAACCTTTCAGATCCCGCAGATGTTTGCAACTTTTTTAGCCGCCTGAAAGACAGTATCTTGTGTACCCAAAACCCAAATGCCCAACTGCCTTATGCGCACAGCAAAAGCTTCATCGGGCAAAACCCCTTCACACAGAACAATACAGGCACAATCGATCAGCGTTGCAACCGCCGCGACATTGACATTGTTCATGACCGTAAGCCAGCAGCAATTTTCCGGCGCACGCGAAATGATATTGCTCAAAAAATCTCCGCAATATCCGTTTTCGATCGAACGAGATTCTCCTTCGTTGATGACTGTATATCCGCTCTTTTGCGCAAATTCTGAAACAATCATTTGATTTCCCTCAATTTAACGCAATCCAAAATTCCGCCGCTTGTTACGACG
>CASEFE010000107.1 GCA_949287105.1 uncultured Bacillota bacterium | reverse complement strand
GATCCGCCGCGGTTTGTATTTTTTGAAAAGCAAGACGAATATTTGCGGCAGGTCGGCGAAAAGCTTACGGAATTTTACCCCGATACATTGAAAGGAAAAATAGATTTTATAGTCGCGGAATGAGGCATCCGCGTTTTAAGCAAAAGCGCCGCGTATTTCCGCACCTGTTTTTGGGGTGCGGAAATTTTTATAGAGGAGAAGGGAGATGGCAGAGATTACAGCGATAACGCCGCAAGTCAAAGATAAAGATCGTTGCAATATTTATATAGACGGTCAATTTTATTGTGGTTTGAAACTGGAAACAGCAATTTTGCATCGGCTGAAAGTGGGAAATTCGATTGAATTGGAGGAGTTGGATGCGATCCAGTTGGAAAATGAAAAGGCGCAAGCGCTGGACAAGGCGATGACGCATTTGTCTGCATCCATGAAAACGGAAAAACAGATGGTTGATTTTCTGAAAAAGAAAGGGTATGTAGACATCGTATGCACATATGTGCTGGACAAGCTTCGGGAATACGGGTTTGTAAACGATGCGGAATATTGCGAACAATATGTGAGTTCGGCAGGGAAAGGCAAGGGGGCGCGTCTTATCGCATTGGAATTAAAAAAACGGGGTGCGTCGGATGCATGTATTGAAGACGCATTGCAACAATTGAGCAATGAGACGGAATCGGCTATTCAGGTTTTAAAAAAATATATGAAGGGCCGTGAATTTACGAAAGAAAATCTTTCGAGGGGTTATCGTCATTTAATGTCAAAGGGATTTGATTATGAAACGGCAAAGGATGCGTTGGACGCCTTGCGTACGGAAGAAGATTGACGGACTAAGATCGGATAAGGATAAGGGGCGCAAAAATCGGAGGGAAGTTTATGCAGAAAGTTTTGACGTGTGCGCAGATGCGAGCATCGGATAAATACACAATACAGACGTTGGGAGTTGCGGCGCAGGAACTTATGGAGCGTGCAGGGAGCGCGATTGCGGAAGAGACGGAAAAGCTGTTGAAAGAGAGGGGCGGAAAATCGGTTTTGGTAGTATGCGGCGGCGGGAACAACGGCGGCGACGGGTGGTGTGTGGCGCGGCTATTGCAAGAGCGCGGCTATCGGGTAGCGGTATTTCCTTTGACGGATAAAGTTTCAGCCGATTGTGCCATTCAACGCGACAAATTTTCGGGAGAGGTGTGCAATCGATTTCCGGACGAGAAATTTGATGTGATCATCGATGCCATTTTCGGAACGGGCTTTCACGGTGTTCCGGAAGGAAGGTTTGCGGATGCGATATCTCGGATCAATGCCAGCGGTTCGGCGGTGGTTTCCGCCGATATTCCCAGCGGATTGAACGGGGATGACGGAACATACGGCACCTGTGTAAACGCGGATATAACGGTGACGATCGGAGAGAGGAAAGTGGGGCTTCTGATCGGAGACGGGGCGGATGTATGCGGTAAGTTGATATGTCGGGACATTGGGATTGCGTCCGACTCGGCACCGTTTGCCGGTCTTTGCGAAGAGGAAGATTTTGCAGACGTTTTTCCGCCGCGCAAGCACAATACGAATAAAGGAACGTTCGGCAAGGCGGTTTTATTGGCGGGAAGCGCAGCCTATACCGGTGCTCCGTTTCTTTCGGCGCAAGCGGCGTTGCGATGCGGGTGCGGTTATACACAGCTTTCCGTTCCGGAAGAAGTGTTTACTCATTATATAGGCAGGCAACCGGAGATCATTCTTACGCCGGCGCCTTCCGAGGCAGGATGTTTGTGTGCGGACGAATCGTTTTTGCGTAAGCTGACGGAAGGCGCGCAAGCGGTTGCGGTGGGAATGGGATGCGGTGTATCGCGCGGCGTCTATGAGTGCGTAAAATTTCTACTTTCGGAATACAAGGGCACGTTGGTGGTGGACGCAGACGGTTTAAATGTCCTGTCTGCATACGGGATAGATATACTTCGTGAAAAGAGTTGCCGCGTCATACTGACGCCGCACCCGAAAGAATTTTCCCGTATGTGCGGGCAACCGCTGGAAACGGTGTTGCGTAAGGGCCCGTCACTGGCAAAAGAATTTGCCGCCGAATACGGCGCGATCGTGTTATTGAAAAGTCACGCAAATTTTGTCACAAACGGCAAAACTTGCCTGTTTGTGACAGAAGGAACACCCGCGCTTGCCAAAGGAGGAAGCGGCGACGTGCTTTCCGGAATTGTAGTTTCGCTTGCGGCGCGCGGGATCAATGCGTTGCAAAGCGCAGCGTGTGCGGCGTATCTTCTCGGCAGGGCGGGGCGGTATGCTGCGGAATATCCGGGCAATGAATACAGTGTCTGTGCGTCTGATGCGATCAAGCAGCTGCCTCGTGCGATTTCCTCGCTGATGCGTGCAGGAAAAGAGGTATAAAATTTAATGACCTCGTCGATACTTATGGTAACGGAAACACCCGAACAAGCAGAGACGATCGCTACATATAATAACAGGGGAGGGTTTTCCGAAAGACAAGTTGCGAGGTTGCAAAATGGAAATCAAGAGGGGAGAACTGTACTATGCAGATCTCAGTCCGGTGGTGGGCAGTGAGCAGGGTGGCGTGCGTCCCGTGCTGGTTGTGCAGAACGATATCGGGAACAAATATTCTCCTACGATCATTGCGGCGGCGATCACCAGCAAACTCACCAAAGCGCGGCTCCCCACGCACATTGAAATTTCAGGGAACAGTTACGGATTACAGAAAGACTCGGTCATACTTCTGGAACAGATACGAACCCTGGATAAAAGACGCCTGAAAGAGCGCATCGGGGTTTTACCTGAAAATACGATGCGCAGTGTGGACGGCGCATTGCTCATCAGTCTGGGCTGTACGCGAAGCGTATAAAAGGCAGGGTCGCCGCAGAAAATGCGGCGACCCTGTTATAATATTTAAAAAATAAATCATTGATAAAAAAAATAGATCATGAATAATTTATTTTTGTTGCGGACAAGAAGTTTTTAATGCGGGTGAATTTTTAATGCGATGAAGATCGGAATTTTTGCTTGCGTCTAAAAGAGCGGCGATAATCGTATCGTTGCCGGCGGAAACGGAACAAAGAGCAAGATTTTTGCGGAGGTTGAAATCCTGTTCGAGCGCGATCAGTTCGCGGCTGAGAGTGGAAGGTGAAAGGTCTTTTTCATGCAAAACCCTGCACAGGCCTCGTTTTTGGAAATATTCGGCGTTTTCCGCCTGATCGCCGCGAGAGCGTTTGTTTTCAAGCGGAATGAGAAGGGACGGCTTTTTGAGAGCAAGCAATTCGAATACGGTATTGGAGCCGGCACGAGCAAGAACATAATCGGCGCAGGCGTAAGCGGAAGCCATATCGTGTTCAAATTCGAGGGGCAAATATCCCGGTTGTTTCGGTGCTTTTCCGTTTTTACCGCGTATATGCAGAATGTCGAAGTGTTTTAAAAGCTCCGGCAAAGCACCTTCGATGGCGGAACCGATGGCGGCGCTTCCGCTCCCGCCGCCGAAAGACAGCAGGACGGGTTTGTTGCCTGAAAATCCGTATTTTATGAGCGCGGCGGATTTGTTTGCAAAGAGCAATTCCTGGCGGATCGGCGAGCCTGAATAAATTCCGTTTCGAAGCGTTTTGGCTGTTTCAGGAAAGCTGGTAAAGACGGCATTGCTGCGTTTTGCAATAATTTTGTTCGCAAGACCTGCCGAAAAATCTGATTCGTGCGAAAAGACGGGGATTTTGCGGCTTTTTGCAGCCAGAACGACGGGCAGTGCCACATATCCGCCTTTGGAAAAAATGATGTCTGCCTTGCAATGATCGAGTGCCTTTTTGGCTTCCCGGACGCTTTGGATGAGACGGTACGGCAAGGTCAGGTTTTTCAAAACAGAGCCTCGAACCAATTTGGATGCGTGAATAGTGTAGAACGTAACTTTGGTATCTTTCATGAGAGAACGCTCGATACCGTCTGAGCCGATATAAACGATATTGAAATATTTTTTAAGTTCAGGGAGTAAGGCGAGGTGCGGGATGACGTGTCCTGCGCTGCCGCCGCCTGTCAAAGCGATCGTTTTCATAATTATCTCCTTTTCAATAGTATATTTCCATAAAGCAAGAAATATTATAGCGAGGGAAAAGGGAATTCAGAGAAGAGGCGAAGAAAAAGCAGTCAAAGCTTTACAGGAAGAAAAAAATAGTCTATAATGAAAAAGAAAAAGGCTGTACGGGCAAAGCAAAGTGGCAAGGGAGGAAGGCGATGGAATTTACATCATTTGACGGAAAGAAGCTGCATGTACAAGAGTGGGCGGAAGTGAAAGAACCTGTGGGGGTTGTGCAGATCGCGCACGGGATGAACGAATATGCGGCGCGTTACGATGCATTTGCGCGGCGGCTGAATCGGATGGGTTACGTGGTGGTGGCGGAAGATCATCGCGGGCACGGAAAGACGGATGCGGAGACGCTCGGCTATGCCGAAGGGGATATGTTTGGCGATACGGTCAAGGACATGGCGTATTTAGCCAAAGCATATCGGGCAAAGTATCCGAATATAAAATATGTGCTGTTCGGATTTTCCTATGGTTCCTTTTTAACGCAAGCTTTTATAGAACAATATTCGCGTTTTATAGACGGAGCGATCATTGCGGGAAGTTCTCGGCAGAACGGAGGGGCTGTGCGTGCAGGATTGGTTTTATCCAGACTGACGGGGGTATTGAAAGGAGAAGAATCGCCGGCAAATCTTACGAACAAACTGGTCTTTGGCGGGTACGATAAAAAAGTCGGGGGCGAAAAGTTTGACTGGTTGTCCGTTGATGCGGAAAACAATGATCGGTATCGGGCTGATCCTTCCTGTGTTTTTGTTTGCAGCAATAATTTTTATACAAGATTTTTTGAGGGCTTATCGGGCTTATATAAAAAAAAGAATGCCGAGGGATTGGATAAAACGTTGCCGTTGCTTCTGATATCCGGAAAGGAAGACCCTGTCGGCGGAGAAAAGGGTGTTCGGCGTCTGTATGATTTTTACCGAAAGCAGGGAATGCGGGATGTGGAAATGTATCTGATTTCCGATTCGCGCCATGAATTTTTGAATGAAAAAAAGCATTTTGAAGAGGCGTTTTCGGTGATTTCGGCATTTTTGAAAAAAATTGTGCCGCGCGCATAAAGAATAAAAAAAGGGCGATCTTCGCCCTTTTTTAATTTTAAAAAAGAATGATAAATATTCGTCAGATTCTCTTATTATTCGCAAAAATCAGCGTATTTTCGCACGACAAAAAGTGGTACAATACGCGATGACAGAATACATACGGGAGAGTGAAACAGTTGGCACGCAAGATTGTCATAACTTCCGGCAAGGGCGGCGTAGGGAAAACCACGGTGGCCGCATGCCTTGGAATGCGCCTTTCCGCGATGGGAGAAAGGGTTATTTTGGCGGATACAGATTTCGGACTGAACAATATCGATGTGGTATGCGGGGTGGACAGTCGGATCACATACGACATAGTCGACGCGATCGAAGGGCGTTGCCGTGCGAAGCAAGCTCTTGTGCAGCATCCTGACTATCCGAATCTGTATGTGCTTGCATCCAATCACACGGATCCGAACAAATATATTTCGCCGCAGGCAGTCCGTCTGATTCTTGACGGGCTTGCGCCGCGTTACGATTACATACTGATCGATTCACCTGCAGGTATAGAGAGCGGATTTCATCGCGCGGTGGCATCGGCGGATGAGGCACTGGTGGTCACAACGCCGCATGTATCGTCTTTGCGCGATGCCGACAAGGTCATTTCGGTTCTGAAAAGTTATAAGCTGAAACGGATCGATCTTGTGATCAACATGGTGCGCGGAGATATGATCGTAGACGGAGAAATTTTATCACCCGGAGAAATTTCAGAGATTTTGAAACTGCCTCTGATCGGGGTGATTCCGCAAGACGACGGTGTATTTTTGGGAGAGCGTTCGCGCGGAGACGGGTATCGGGCATTCAAATTGCTGGCCGGCAATGTTATGAAGGGAACGCGTAAAATTTACAATCCGGCGTACAAATACGGCGGTTTTTTCGGGAGTATACGCCGTTCATTGAAAAAAAGTTTATGAGTGCAGGCGGAGGATAGAAGATGCGAAGATTGGCAGACAGCGCGGTGCGCGCCAAGGTAATTTTAGAAAGAGAAAATGCGCCGCTGCCGGCAGATTGCAGGCGGATGGTCGCGTTGGATTTGGAACGGACATTGTCAGGGTATTTTGAGCTTGCGGACAAAGTGGAAGTGAATGTCGAAAAGGGAGATACGTATGAGATCGTCGTTCGGGCGAAGGCGGTACGGATCAAAACATTCGGTGTACTGCGATCGTGAAAATTTTTTTAAGGGAAAAGAACATTATCTGTATTTAGATCATAAAATGAACAAAACATACAATATATAGTATTTTTTGAAAACTGTTGCAAAAGCGACAGTTTTTTTCTGTAATGGTGGTATAATAATAAAGAAGAAAGAAGAGCGGGGTTTTGCGTTATGCAAGTAATCAAGAGAGACGGCAGTGTAGTTGCGTATGATCGGGCAAAAATCGTGCGGGCAATCGGGAAAGCCAATGCGGAAGTAGAACAGGAAGAGCGTGTATCGAAAGAAGAAATTGAATCGATTCTTACCTTTATCGAAAGCAAGAAGAAAAAGCGGATGCTTGTAGAAGATATTCAGGATATCATTGAAGAAAAGCTGATGGAACAGGGGCATTTTGCGCTTGCGAAGACGTATATCATATACCGTTACAACCGTGCTTTGGTTCGGAAGGCGAACACGACGGATGAAGCAATTTTAAGCCTTTTATCCAACGCCAACAAAGATCTGATGGAAGAGAATTCCAACAAGAACGCTTTGGCGGCGGCGACGCAGAGAGACCTGATAGCAGGCGAAGTATCCAAAGATCTTACAAAGCGTATCTTGCTTCCCGAAAAAATATCGAAAGCGCACGAAGAGGGCATTTTGCATTTTCATGATGCGGATTATTTTATACAGCCTATTTTCAACTGCTGTTTGATCAATATAGCGGACATGCTGGACAACGGAACGGTTATGAACGGAAAGCTGATCGAAAGCCCGAAGAGTTTTCAGGTTGCGTGCACGGTTGTTACGCAGATAATAGCGGCGGTGGCATGTTCGCAATATGGCGGGCAGTCGGTGGATATCCGTCATTTGGGTAAATATTTGCGCAAGAGCCGTATCAAGTTTGAAAATCATTATCGGTCGGCGTGTCCGGAGCTGTCGGATGCGGAGATCAAGAAACTGGTGGATGATCGTATTCAGGATGAATTGCGCAGCGGCGTACAGACCATTCAGTACCAGATCAACACGTTGATGACCACGAACGGGCAGTCGCCGTTTGTAACGCTGTTTCTCTATTTAGACAAAGATGACGAATATCTGAAAGAGAATGCGCAGATCATCATGGAGATCTTACGTCAGCGCTATGAAGGGATCAAGAACGAAAAGGGCGTGTATGTGACGCCTGCATTTCCGAAACTCGTTTACGTGCTGGATGAAATCAATTGTCTGAAAGGCGGCGAATACGATTATATCACAGAATTTGCGGTAAAGTGTTCGGCGAAGCGCCTGTATCCCGATTATATTTCCGCGAAGAAGATGCGGGAAGTCTATGAAGGTAACGTATTCAGTCCGATGGGATGCCGTTCATTTTTGTCGCCTTGGAAAGACGAACAAGGAAACTATAAATTTGAAGGACGATTCAATCAAGGGGTCGTATCGATCAATTTGCCGCAGATAGCGATCGTATCCGGGCAAGACGAAGAGAAATTCTGGAAAGAATTTGATAAACGACTGGATCTTTGCAGGGAGGCGTTGATGTGTCGTCACAGGGCATTGCTCGGCACGAAATCGGACGTAAGTCCGATCCATTGGCAATACGGAGCAATCGCGCGGCTGGAAAAGGGAGAGGTGATTGATAAACTGTTGTTTAACGGCTATTCTACGTTATCGCTCGGGTATATCGGACTTTATGAAGTTACGAAGCTGATGACGGGGGTTGCGCAGACGGATCCGAAAGGGGAAGAATTTGCATTGCGGGTGATGCAGCACATGCGCGACAAAACGGACGAATGGAAGAAGGAAACGGGACTGGGATTTGCTTTGTACGGTACGCCGGCGGAATCGCTTTGTTATCGTTTTGCGCGGATCGATCAAGAGAAATACGGCACGATCAAGGACGTGACGGACAAGGGTTATTACACCAATTCGTATCATGTCGATGTAAGGGAAGAGATCGATGCGTTTTCAAAATTTTCATTTGAGGCGCAATTTCAGAAAATTTCTTCGGGCGGATGCATCTCGTATGTGGAGATACCGAATATGCAGAACAATCTGGAAGCGATGCAGGAAGTAGTCCGTTTTATATACGACAATATACAGTACGCCGAATTCAATACGAAAAGTGACTATTGTCATGTTTGCGGATGGGACGGTGAGATCATTATCAATGAAGAGAACGAATGGGAGTGCCCGAACTGTCATAACAAAGATCATCGGAAGATGAATGTGACGCGCAGGACGTGCGGATATCTTGGTGAGAATTTTTGGAATCTCGGAAAGACAAAAGAGATCAAAGCGCGGGTATTGCATCTGTAAGGATCGGGTGCGGGCAAAAGTTTTGCGGCAGGAAAGAGAAGAAGATGAATTATGCCACTATCAAAAAGCATGATATAGCCAACGGTGTGGGAGTAAGGGTATCGCTGTTTGTGAGCGGTTGCACGCATCGTTGCAAGGGTTGTTTCAATGCGGAAGCGTGGGATTTCGGATACGGAAAACCGTATACGCATGAAACGGAAGAAGAAATTTTGGAAGCTGTAGGGAAAAGCTATATTGCCGGTTTATCGCTTCTGGGCGGAGAGCCGTTCGAGCCGTGTAACCAACGTGGTTTATTGCCGCTTCTGATCCGTTTTCGGCAAGAGTATCCGCAAAAGACGGTATGGTGCTATACAGGATATACATTGGATCGGGACCTCATTGCGGGCGGAAGAGCGCATTGCGAAGTTACGGATGAAATGCTGTCTTATATCGATATTCTCGTGGACGGAGAATTTGTGGAAGAAAAAAAAGATTTGAAACTTCGGTTTCGGGGTTCATCCAACCAACGGATCATAGACGTACAAAAAAGTCTGAAAACAGGTCAGGTATGTCTATGGGAAACAGAAGATAAAAAGTAAAATTTGTCCGTAAAGCGGGCGATTTCGGAGGGGTTATGCAGACAACCACGGTAAGAATCAAAAAACTTGATCCGCGGGCAAAGATGCCGAATTACGGCAGCGAAACGGCAGCGGGAGCGGATCTCTATGCGCTCAGCGATGAGGTTTTGCGGATCGGCGCGGGAGAAACGGTCGTAGTAAGGACGGGGCTGGCAGCGGAAATACCTGAGGGATTGGCAGGATTTATTTACGCACGCAGCGGTTTGGCGACAAAAAAGGGGCTTGCTCCGGCAAATAAAGTCGGAGTGATCGATTCGGATTATCGCGGAGAAATACGGATTGCTCTTTACAATCATTCCGCAACGGAACAGACTGTTGAACCGTATGAACGGGTTGCACAGCTTGTCATTGCGCCGTATGTGGCGGCGCGGTTTGAAGAAACGGACGAATTATCGGAAACGGTGCGCGGCGAGGGCGGATTCGGTTCCACGGGTACAAAGTAAAGAATTTTTAATAAATTTTTGGAAAAGGATTGAATTAAAAAATTTTTTTGCTATAATATAAATAAAAAAGGAGTTTGAAATCATGGCAAAATATGTTTGCAGTGTATGCGGATATGAATACGACGAAGCGGTCGGTGATCCGGACAACGGGATTGCGGCCGGAACAAAATGGGAAGATATTCCCGATGATTTCACTTGTCCTCTTTGCGGAGTAGGCAAGGATATGTTCGAAGAAGCATAAAGCGTCTTGCGAGGCAAAAAAAGTTCTGCTAAGGCGGAGCTTTTTTTGATGTACGGCAGAAAATGATCGGATGGAGAGAGGTATGATCAGCGGAGTATCCACGGCATCCCTGTTTATGCGGGAAATGAATGAAGATGCGCTTTTTGTTCTGAACGGAATGGGGATTAAAAGCACGGAAATATTTATGACGACTTTGTCGGAATACGGGGAGGAGTTTGCTCATCTTTTTGCAGAGCGAAAAGGGGATATGGCTGTAAACTCTGTGCATCTCCTGAATACGCAGTTTGAGCCGCAGTTGTTCAGTGCACATCCGCGGGCGAAGAAAGATGCGTTTTCCATTTTAAACGGAGCGATGGCTTCGGCGGCGATATTTGGGGCAAAGTATTATACATTTCACGGGATCACGCGTCTTAAAAAGAATTCTGTTCCGGCGGATGCGGGCAAGCTTGCAGAAAATTTTTGTGAAATCGGCGCGGCATGCGGGGAGCACGGAATAGAATTGTGTCTGGAAAACGTGCATTGGGCGTTGTATAACCGTCCCGGACTGTTTAAAAAGCTCAAGGAAGGCTGTCCCGGGTTAAAGGGGGTTCTGGATGTAAAGCAGGCGCGTCTGTCTTGTTATCCTTATCCGATGTATATTCGGGATATGGAAGGGAGTATTTCGCATGTGCATGTTTCGGATGTAGATGAGCGAGGAAAGATCTGTCTTCCGGGCAAAGGGCAATTTGATTTCGAAGAATGTCTGCGGCGTTTGAAAGATGCGGGCTTTGACGGGGCGGTGCTCATTGAAGTGTATGCGGGAGACTACAAGGATTATATCGAATTGAAACATTCCTGTGACTATCTGGATGAAATTTTATATAAAATCGGGTAAAATGTGCCGCTCTTATTTATAGGGCGGCATGAAAATTTTTGGGGATATTTTCTTTGAAAGGTTGACAGAAAGAGCGAATTGTCTTAGAATAGTAAATGAGAAATTTTGAGCCAGAACGGAGGTATAGTAGACATGAATTACAGGAATAAAGAATGGCGCAACAGCATGCGTTTGACCGTGGATTACAACAATATGATGAAGAAATTCGTCGGAAACGATGGTTTTAAGGATGTAGATCTGAATGAAATGAAAGAGGCGGCGGCCGATGCGTTTGATGTGGTTGCGGAAAATCGCGGAAAGGGCATGATGGGTTGGACGGAACTTCCGTACAATCAGAAAGAAATCGTGGAAGACATACTTGCGACGGCCAAGGCAGTGCGTCGGAAGTTCAAATATTTTGTTGTGCTCGGGATCGGCGGCAGTGCGTTGGGCCCGATCGCGGTATTCAATGCGCTTTGCCATCTTCATTATAATGATCTTGCGCCTTCCAAAAGAAAGGGGCCGAAGTTCTATGTGGAAGACAACGTGGATCCGGAAAGAATGGCGGCATTGCTGGATGTGATCGAACCGGAGAAGACTTGTTTTAATGTCATAACAAAATCGGGTGCTACGAGTGAAACGATGACGCAGTATCTCGTCATCAATGATCTGTTGACAAAGGCATTGGGGGATAAGGCGAGCGAAAATATTATAGCTACGACCGATCATGTCAAAGGCAATCTGATCAAACTGGCAAAGCAAAATAATTATAAGACTTTTTATATTCCTGACGGAGTGGGCGGGAGATTTTCCGAGCTTTGTCCGGTAGGGTTGTTGCCGGCGGCGGTATTGGGATTGGATATCAAAGCGATGCTTGCAGGTGCTGCGTACATGGACGGAGTGTGCAATAAGCCGTCGATAGCAAAGAATCCCGCGCTGGCGTGTGCGGTATTGCAGGTAGCGGCGATGAAGCGCGGAAAAAATGTAGGCGTTATGATGCCGTATGCGGATAGCTTGAAACTGATGTCGGATTGGTATTGTCAGTTGTGGGCGGAGAGCCTTGGAAAGAATGTCACATTGGACGGAGAACCTTGCAACGTCGGGCAGACGCCTGTAAAATCGTTGGGTGTTACCGATCAGCATTCGCAGGTACAGTTGTATACCGAAGGTCCGTTCGATAAGGTTGTAACCTTTTTATCGATCAAAAATTATCGTACGGAAGTTAAAATTCCGCACGGCTGCGAGGACATTCCGGATGTAGCCTTTTTGGGCGGACATACCATGAATGAACTCATCGCGGCGGAAAATCGGGCGACTGCTTATGCATTGGCAAAAGCCGGTCGGCAGAATTACACCATCTGGTTGCCGGAAGTCAACGAATTTACACTGGGTGAATTGATGTATTTATTTGAATTGCAGACGGCATATGCCGGAGCAATGTTCAATATTGACACCTTCAATCAGCCGGGTGTGGAAGCCGGAAAGCAGGCGACATATGCGTTGCTCGGTAAAAACGGTTATGAAGAGAAGCGCAAAGAACTTGAAAGTGCTACTGCTGTCGAAGAAAAATACATTGTATAATCTTTCGTAAAAAAGTAAGAAAGGGAAAGAGGGAGACAGTTGCCTGTCGGCTGTTTCCCTCTTTTTGAAAAAAACAGAAAAATAAAAACGAAGAAACGTAGGGAGAGCGGAAAATGCAGGGTGATTGGATATGGCGAAAAGGGGACGCGAAGGCGGACGAATATGTTCAGTTTTATACGGATTTTGCATACAATGGCGGAAAGTGTGATCTGAAATTGTGTGTGGACGGAATGTTTTGCGTCTATGTAAACGGGAAGATTGCAGGGTTCGGAAAATATCCGGATTATCCGAAGTACCGTGTGGAGGAAGAGATCGATCTTTCCGGATTTGTTAAAATAGGAACAAACCGTTTGTCGATCGTTGCTTGGTATATCGGGGAGAGCTTTTTTACATATAGTCCGGGCGAAGCGGGGCTTATATTTGAATTGTCGGGAGACAATGGGATTCTTTCTCAGAGCGATAGCGCGGTGCAATGCAGGCTTGCGCCCGATTATTCATCGTATTTGAAGCGGAAAATCACGTTGCAGTTAGGCTTTTCGTATCGGTATGATTCCACCAAAGAAGATGAATGGATGATTCCGGGCAAAAAAGAAAGCGGGTTTACAAGTGCGCAGGTCAAGGATCTGCCCAAAAATTTTCATAAAAGACCGGTTATGCGTTTGTGTACCAAAGAACCTTTGCCGGAGCGGATCATACAGCAAGGAACATTCCGCGAGGGCAAATTTGAAACGGCGGGCGAACGGCTGTTGCGAGCATCTCTGGCATTTGTTCCACCGGCTGAGATGTTTGGAACAAAAAAGATGTATTATACTTTGGACGAGCCGCTTCAGATGTGCAGTGAAGAAGACGGAATGTATCTGATCGTGGATCTTGGTCATGAAGAGGCAGGGTACCTGCATCTGGATTTTACAGTAGATGAGACATGTGAGTTGGAGATCGGATACGGTCAGCATATCGCAGACGGAAGGGTCCGTACCTACATAGATGAACGCAACTTTACATTTGAATATCGGGCAAAGAAAGGAAGAAACGTATTTACGGATTATTTCCGGCGCTTGGGCGGAAGATATTTGCAGATCTTCTTCCATACCAAAAAAGTTCTTTTGCGTCGGGCAACGGTAATTCCTGTTTATTATCCTGTACGGCGCCGCAAGAAAAAGATTGAAGACGGACTGCACCGTCTGATTTACGATATATCCGTGCGTACGCTGGAACTTTGTATGCACGATCATTATGAAGATACGCCTTGGAGAGAACAGTCGTTTTATACAATGGACAGTCGGAATCAGATATTATTCGGATATACGGCTTTTGAAGGAACGGAATATGCACGGGCGGGATTACGTATGTTTGCGGAGGCGCGTCGTCCGGACGGATTATTGACGCTCTGTTGTCCGCAAGGGGAAGCCAGTGATTATCCTATCCCTTATTTTTCTTTGATGTATATCCTTGCGGTTGCCGAATATAGTGAGCATACGGGTGATTTGTCGCTTGCGGAAGAAGTTTTTGAGGTAATGTGTGGAATTTTAGAGAATTTTGAAAGTCGTATCGGAACCGGTGGGCTTATTCAGAATTATGCGGATCCGAAAATTTGGGATTTTTACGAATGGACAGACGGAATGGACGGTCCGACGCATGAATCGTCGTTGGATGCACCGCTGAACGGGTTTTATCTGATTGCGGCGAAAAAATTCGGAAGAATTTGCGAATTACTTTCGAAAGAAGACGGCGGAACTGGCAAAACGGCAGAAAAAGTTCGTAAGGCATGCGGGCAGTTTTTTGTGGCAGAAAAAGGGCTATATAAGACGTTTATCGGCAAGCCTGAACATTATTCCGAGCTTACCAACAGTTTATTTGTAGTTGCGGGCGTGCCGAATGAAAAGCAGACTGACTTTATTTTGGATAAACTGGCACAGAACGAAAACGGAATGGTGAAAATTTCGGCAAGTCATTCCATTTTTAAATATGATGCTATGTTGGTACGCGGTGAAAAGTATCGAAACGTGATTATTCATGAAGTAGAAGAGCGATATACGCGTATGTTGCGTGCGGGAGCAACTTCTTTTTGGGAAACCGATCATGGTTCGGAAGATTTTGATCGTGCGGGAAGTCTCTGCCACGGTTGGAGCTCTGTTCCGATCTATGTGTTTGAGCGGTTTGGTCTGTGTCCCGATGATCAAGCTTAGCGGCTGGTCTGAATTCGTGTTAAAAGATTAAATATTTTGATTTCTTAATAAAAATGAGGGTGCCCCTTCGATAACCGAAGGGGCACCCTCATTTGATTGAAAAAGGAAAAAGTTATTTTTCTATGGCTGCTTTTTTGCTGGTCGATGCGGCCATTATTTTGTAAATATCTTTGGAGAATTTTAAGGAGCGGTCGTACGAATACAAACCGTTTTGTTCCTGCTCGATGTCTGTAAGCTGTGTATAACAGAATCCCGCGATGCTGGGATTATCGAGAAGTATTTCAGTAAGTTCGCAATATCGTTTGCAAAAATCTTTGTGTGATTGCGGCGTATCGCCGTATCCCCAGGACGACTCATCTTTTTCAACGCTCCAATGAATTCCTCCGTATTCGCTGACGAGGTATGGCATTTTGCCGTCGTACGGAATTTCGTGTTGCGGTTCGCGAACGTAAAATTCTCCGTCGGCATGTTTTTCATAGCGCTTTGAAAACGATTCGGGGTTTTGGTCGTAATCGTGTACGTCATAGATATCGGTGACGATGTGGAAACCGCCGCTCGTGTCGATGACAGGTCTGGTCGGGTCGATGGCTTTTGTAGCGTAATAAACGGCGGAAATGTTCGTAGGGATTTGCATGCAGTCCCATGTTTCGTTATAAGGGCACCAACCGACGACGCACGGGTGGTTATAGTCCCGTTCTACCGCTTCGATCCATTGCGGCAAAAATTCGTGGAGCGTAGCAGCATCGGAAAGAATCGCCCCCCAGCTCGCAAATTCTCCCCAGACGATGTAGCCGAGCCGATCGGCGTGGTAAAGAAATCTTTCTTCAAAAACCTTTTGGTGCAGTCTTGCTCCGTTGAATCCTGCCTGCATGGAAAGGCGTATATCGTTTTGAAGGGCTTTGTCGGAAGGGGCTGTGTAAATTCCGTCAGGATAAAATCCCTGGTCGAGAATGAGTCGTTGAAAAACGGGTTTGCCGTTGATCAAAATCTTTTTACCGTCGATATCGATGCGGCGGATACCGAAATAACCGGATACCGTATCTTGTAATTTTCCATGAATCATCAGTCGGTAAGTGATATCATAAAGATTCGGGTTGCCCGGTTCCCACAGATAAATTTCGGGAATTTGTACAGACAGAGCGCTATATGCTCCCGGCAATTGAAAAGTTTGTTTTAAGATTTCTTTATTTTTAAATCGGATTTCGACGAGAAGCTCGGCATCGTGGCAGTATTCATTCAGGAAGGCTTCCAATCGAACGATTCCGGAAAGGTCGGTTGCGGTAACTTTGACGCGTTTAAGATATATTTGGGGAAGAAATTCAAGCCAGACTGTCTGCCAGATTCCTGTCGTTCGGGTGTAGTCGCAACCGGCAGAATAATATCGTTTGCTTTGTTTTCCGTGAAGATGTGCATTGGTGCGTACATCGTCCTCGGCATGAATGACCAAACGATTCTTACCGGGTTGCAATAAGGCGGTTATATCAAAAGAAAAAGGCGTATAACCTCCGATATGTGTGCCTGCAATCGATCCGTTTATATAAACGGTCGTTATGTAGTCGCAGGCGCCGATATGTAAGATAACGCGATTTTGCAGCTGTTGCTTGCTGATTTCAACTTCTTTTGCATACCACACGGAAGGCATGAAATCCGTAAAATGGATTCCGGACAGGGTGCTTTCGGGGCAAAAAGGCACGATAATTTTTTGATCGAACGCCTTTTCGGTGAAGACGCGGCGTTCTGTTCCGGATGCGCTCAGATCGTTATAAAATTCCCATTCGCCGTTAAGATTGAGCCAATTTTCGCGCATGAAAGAAGGGGTAGGATGTTCGGATCTTACATTCATAATACTTAACTCCATTGATTGCATTTTTATAATAATTATAGTATAATAGCAAACGAATCCAAAAACAATGGGAAAAATGTACAAAAAGGTTAGAAATATGCGCAAAACCGAATTTGCTCCGAAGGGGGCGGTAAAATATCCCGTTCTGGAAGATGCCGTAGCTTTCAGAAACGATGATGAGATTCCTTTCAGTCAGGCGGTGATCGGTATTACTTATCCGTTTTCGGAATATTCGCTCAGTCGTTCTGCGGAATACAAACTGAATGTCTTGGAATATGTTTTGGAGGGAGAAGGAGAAATTTTACTCGACGGAAAATGGAAAAGAGTAAAAGCGGGGGATACCTATCTTTTATTCGCGGGGATCGATCACAATTACAGAGCGATTGCCTCCAATCCCTGGAAGAAATTATGGATCAATTATAAAGCGGATTATTTGGAAGCCATGTCGAAGGCGTATCAATTAAGATCAGGGATATATCATGTCGATACCCGTGCTTATTTTGAAGCGTTGGAAGATATAGCGCGGGCGCAATATATCGATAAATCTGTATGTTTTCGGATTGCGGAAAATGTTCATAAAATACTGCATTTAGTGGCATCGCATCAGGCAGGAGTTTATGCAGAATCGGGTGTGGCGGAAGAAGTGCGGGAGCGGTTGGATGCCGCCGTATATGGAAATATCGATCTTCAAGAATTGGCTTTAGATGTTCATATGTCCAAGTCAAATCTGATCCGAACATTCAAAAAAGAATACGGTTTAACGCCGTATGAATATTTATTGGAGGCAAAAACGGAGGCGGCGAAACTTCTTTTGAAAAATACGAAAATGCGTGTAAAAGAAATTTCGGAAAG
The DNA here is from genome assembly GCA_949287105.1 of uncultured Bacillota bacterium. Classification (GTDB taxonomy): domain Bacteria; phylum Bacillota; class Clostridia; order Christensenellales; family Borkfalkiaceae; genus Borkfalkia. The sequence continues at coordinate 16,539 of CASEFE010000107.1, read as the reverse complement.
GCTCAGTATTGCAGACGAACATTATTTTTCAGCCATGTTTGCGCGGCGAACAGGTATGAGCCCGAAAGCGTATCGTTTGCATTCGTGATGCGGAGATTTCCTCCCATAAAAATATTTTCGCAGTATTTTGGAACAAGATAATGTAAGCGAAAGGAGACATTAGATATGACGATTCATCACGATAAATCCGTATACGGTAAAATGGCGTCTTTGACGGAGGAATTTTCCGAAGAGCGGATTTTGGAGATGGTAAACAGTTTGAAAGAAGAGGAGAAAAAGGAAAAAGATTCGGAAAAACAAAAAAAGAAAGAGAAAAAACAGCGTAACGCGAAATGAAAAGAATATAACAGAGAAACTATGTAACGAAAAATGAGCGGGGCTTCGGAGGGTAAAAATTACCCTCCGAAGCCCCGCTACTTTTAAAGTTTGTGAACCCCATGCAAAGATATTAAACAGAATTTGAAAACAAAATTTAATGAAATATTCCAAACGAGCAAGAGAAAAATTCAGGATATATCCGAAAAATCAGAATCCGTATTTTTCGGGCATAAATTTCCAGTAGCGGACGGGCATATATCCTTTCATTTGCTTTTCGTGCGGACGTTGAGCTATGTTCACCGAACGGTAGTATTCTTTCCAAAGATCCTGAAATCCCTTTTCGTATTCGGAAAGGACGATTTGAACTTTTTCATCGGTGGAAGTAATAATGCATTCTTTTGTGTTATATAAAGCGGCTTTGTGCCTTGAAATGTCATGAATGACAAACAACTGGTTTTTCAAACGCCGCAAAAAATGAGGGAGGAGTAAATCGAGGATATCGTTATCGGGAGAAAAAGGGGCATAAAATACGCCGGAGCTTCCCTCCATAAATCGTAAAAAACCGGTAAAACGATGAGTTTCAAGGGTTACTTTTTTTATTTCGGACATTGCGTTCAAAACCGCGGGTTGCGCGAGCATATCGCGGACAGGCGCCTTATTTTTTACGATCAGCCGAAGGTATTCGAGTGCAGGCATTTCCCGAGATTCAGATCCCCGACGAAGAAGAAGTGAAATTTCACGAAGGGCACCTCGGTCGTATTCACGCAGTTTTTTTTGTACGCGCTCGCATTTTTCCGTTTCAGTATTCAATTGTATAAGTTCTGCTCCAAGCGGGAGTTGCAGGCTGCGGGATGAGGTTACAATACAGTTTTTGTCGGGATAGGCATAAAAAGCGGCTGTATAGAAACCCTGTTCCGTTCCGTCCGTGAAATAAATTTTCATAATTGTCCTGTCAAGGCAGACAGTGAATTTTCGGGGGAAGAAAACATGGACAATTGCTCATATTGTTCATCCTTGCATTCGAGAGCAAGTAAGGACCTGACCGTATTGGTGTTTTCCGAACCGTAAAATTTACCGTCGCAGGTAATAAAGTGTTTTGCTCGTTTGAGTACGATACGCATTTTTGCGAGATCTTCGAAATGAAGTGTGGTATGTTTTCTTGCCCGTAAAATACGGTATGCGCTTATACAACCGATCCCCGGTACGCGCAGAAGCATTTCAAGGGGAGCACGATTGACTTCAACCGGAAAAAGTTGTAAATTTTTAAGTGCCCATGCGCATTTGGGGTCATATTCTTCCGGTAAATTTTCTTGGTCGCCGGCAATTTCCTGAGCAGAAAAACCGTAAAAACGCATCAGCCAATCGGCTTGATAAAGTCGATGTTCGCGCAATAGTCCGGTGCATCGATCGGGAAGAAGCGGGTTTTGCACGACCGGTACATACGCAGAGTAATAGACGCGTTTCAAAGAAAATTTACGGTACATTGCCTGACTTAAACGTAAAATTTGTCCGTCTGATTCGGGGGAAGCACCGACGATCATTTGCGTTGTTTGTCCGGCAGGCAAAAAATGTGAACGTCGTTTACCCGATTCGGAGTCGATGGCCGTTTTTTCCAAAGCAAGCTGACGCATAGGCAGGAGCAAACCGCTCTTGGATTTTTGCGGAGCAAGGAGCCGCAGACTGTTTTCGGTGGGAAATTCTATATTATAGCTCATTCGATCTACATACATAGCGGCGCGTCTGCAAAGAAGTTTGTCTGCATAGGGGATACCTTTCAGGTGAATATATCCGTTGAAATTGTGTTCTTTGCGAAGCTTGATGACCGTTTCCACCATTCGTTCCATCGTTGCGTCGGGCGATCCGTCTACGGCAGAGGAAAGGAACAGCCCTTCAATATAGTTTCGTTTATAGAATTGAATAACGATATCGCAAATTTCATCGGGGGTGGCGGATGCGCGAGGAACATCGGCGTCGGCGCGGTTTGGGCAGTACAGGCAATTATAGGTGCATCGATTGCTCATTAAGATTTTTAATAGGGATACGCAGCGTCCGTCCGGTGTAAAAGAATGGCAGATTCCGCCGATGCTTGCGTTGCCGATTCCGTTTTTTGTGTTTGCGCGTGCGGATCCGGAGGAAGAGCAGGAAACATCGTATTTGGCGCTTTCTGTCAATATTTTCAGCCGTTCTGCGTCGATCATGGTCCGCCTCCTTTTTTAAGTACTGCCAGTATACAATATTTTTTTATAAAAGTCAAACATATGTTTGTATTTTTTAAGATTTGAAAATTGGTAAAAAATTCCACCGATCCGAAAAGATCGGTGGAATCAATGAAATACAAGCAAGAATTATAAAAAAGGTTAGTGAAATCAGTTTTTTCGAAGCAGGGTAAGTTTTGCGGCGGCTTTGATGGGAAGAGAGGGAATAAAATCCTTTCGTGCAAGTATGCGGATAAATCCGAGCGGAGCACGTTCATAGGCGGCTACGCGCAAAGCCATTGCGCAATGTTTAAGATCGCTGTCGAATTGGCGTAATGCTTCTTTGTCATTGCGTTCCGTCAAAGCAGCATAGACCAGAATAATGTTTTGGCAAAGGCAGTCGAATAAAAAACGGTAAGAAGGCGCCTCCAGATTTGCTTTCAGAACATTGAATGAACGGATAGCGGCAAGGATCTCATCGACAGAATTTATTGTCTTTTTTTCATTGGAAACAGACTCCAACGGAGAATGAAATACGTCAATTTTTTTGCACAAAGATAGGGCAAATATAGGAAAATACAGGGGCGGCAGATCCGGGATTGAAAGTAATTGCGAATACAGCCGGTCGCGAATAAGACATCCGTTTTGAGTCGGACGGCATAATATATTGTGGGAAGCAAGAGAGTCGGAGGGTTGATTTTTGCTGTCGGAGAGCAAAATGAGGTCGGCGTCTTGGCCGGAAATATGCTCAAAGAATTCCGGCGCGTGTTCTTGGATCGGAAAGTGGTTTCCGCACAAAAAAATATATAGTCCGGAAGGAGTTTTGGCCTGATCGCAAAAATGGAGATACGGATATGAAAGAACTAACTCCTCGGAGGCGGCAAGAAAAACCTCGCTGTCTTTTGGCAATTCGGATAAGAGGGGAAAAGAATCTCCCTTTGGAAAAACAGAAAGAGGAGGGCGCGGTGTTTCAAAAGAAGGATTGGGTTCTCGTGTTTTTTTGCGAAAAAAGAATTTCATTTTAAGCACCTCTTTATCTCTATTTTAGCATAAAAAGAACAAAATTTCAAGTAATGGCGGAGCATGAAAGAATTATCAAAATCAACCTTTTGTCGATTAGGTAAATAACACGGTTGCAATTTTTGAATGGTCGTGTTATAATAGAATGTATGATACATAAGGTGAGGCCCGCCGCCGTTTTTGATCTTGACGGTACGCTGATCGACAGCATGGAGATATGGCGGGAAGTTGACGAAGAATTTTTTGCGCGTCGCGGTATGAAAGTGCCCGAACTATACCAAGAGCAGATAGCGCATTTAGGGTTTCATGAATGTGCGCGATTTACCATTGAAAAGTATCTGCCGAAAGAACGGGAGCAGGATCTTATAACCGAGTGGCGTATATTATCGCAAGAAAAGTATGCGGCGAAAGACGGAGCAAAGTATTTCAAGCGGGGAGCGATTGAATTTTTGAATTGTCTGCATGCGCAGGGAATAAAAATGGCCGTGGCTACGGCATCTTCGGAGGAATTATTTTTTCCGATATTGAATGCGGCGCGTGTTGCGGAATATTTTTCGTGTTTTGTAACGGTAGAGCAGGCAGGAAAAAATAAGGGTCATCCCGACATTTTTGAGTTGGCGGCGAACAGATTGGGTGAAAATACAGGTAATTGTTTTGTTTTTGAAGACAATTTAATGGCGATCAGGGCGGCAAAAAGAGCCGGTATGCATACGGTTGGAGTGTTTGATGAGGCGACTCGTTCGCAGCGGGCGTTGATCGAAAACGAAGCGGATTTTTATATTTCATCGTTCGATAAATTGCCTTCTCACTTAGTTGATATATTCAAAGGCAGATAGATAGCCTATTATGGCAAAGAAGAATTATACGAGAGGTTCCATATGTACAAATCGAAACTGAATCTGATACAGACAGAAAGAGCCGTGAAAGAGATCAAGACTGTATTCGAGCGCGAGCTTTCTTCGGCGCTCAATTTAACGCGAATCAGTGCGCCTTTGTTTGTATACAAAGACAGCGGATTAAACGACGATCTGAACGGCATAGAGAGGGCAGTCTCTTTTGATCTGAAGGCAAACGGTAAGACGGCGGAGATTGTACATTCACTTGCAAAGTGGAAGCGGTTTGCGCTTGCGAAATACGGGTTTACGCCTTATACCGGACTGTATACAGATATGAATGCGGTGCGTCGGGATGAAGATATGGATAACCTTCATTCTGTATATGTAGATCAGTGGGATTGGGAAGCGGTGATTTCGCGCAGTGACAGAAATCTTCCATATCTGAAAGCCACAGTGGAGAAAATCTACGGGACTATGTGCAATACGGCACGGGAAATCGGGCGGGAATATCCTGAGCTTGAAAATTATCTTTCACCCGGAATAACCTTTGTCACGACGCAGGAACTGGAAGATTTGTATCCTCAATTGAGTACGAAAGAACGCGAGAAGGCTTACGTGCGGGAACATGGTTCGACCTTTATCATGCAGATCGGCGGGAAATTAAAGTCGGGTCAAAAACATGATGGCCGTGCGCCCGATTATGACGATTGGGCGCTCAACGGAGACATTGTTTTGTACTATCCTGTTCTTGACTGTGCGTTTGAAGTTTCCTCCATGGGGATCCGTGTGGATGAAAAGAGTCTTGTCTCGCAGCTGACACAAGAAAATTGTCTGGCTCGTTTAGAGTTACCGTTTCATAAGGCTTTGGTTTCGGGACAGCTTCCGTTGACGATCGGAGGCGGGATCGGGCAATCGCGTCTTTGTATGTATATGTTGAACAAAATGCATATAGGCGAAGTGCAGGTATCCCTTTGGGATGAAGCGACGGAAGAATATTGTCTCAAAAACAACATACCGTTGATGTAAAAGCGTAAAATTAAAATAGAATAGATAATAGAGCGGCATAAATAGACGCAGAATAATCGATGCTAAGGGGGAGCGAAAATGGAAACAATTCGTCTTACCGGTAAGGGCAGAACGAAAATGATTGCGCACCGAGGGTTGAGCGGGATTGAGTTGGAAAACTCCTACGCGGCGTTTGTTGCGGCAGGGAATCGCGATTATTTTGGAGTGGAAACAGACGTACATGTCACAAAAGACGGGCAATATGTTGTATTTCATGATGACGGCACGGGTCGGATCTGCAATGCGGATCTGACATTGGAGAAGAGTAATTTTGCGCAGCTGCGCGCTCTGAAAATGCGGGAAATCGGTACGGCTGGGTATTCGGAGGTACAAAAGATCCCGTCTTTGTCGGAATATTTAAGGATCATGAAACGATACGAAAAAGTATGCGTGATCGAATTAAAGAACCGTATGACGAAGAAGGACCTTCAAAATATTGTAGATTTATGCGGAAAAGAGTATTACCTTGAAAAGATCATATTCATATCTTTTGATCTTAAAAATCTTATAGCGCTGCGTGAAATGTATCGGGAGCAGAAATTGCAGTATCTGGTGGGCAGATACACAAAAAATCTGTTGCAGGATCTTCTCCGCTATTCATTGGATCTGGATATTGCATGGCCGGAAGTGACGAAAGAGCGAGTAGCGGAAATGCATCGCAACGGTATTGTTGTAAATTGTTGGACTTGTGACAGTCCGGAAACGGCACAGCGTCTGATAGCGGATGGCGTCGATATGATCACGACCAATCTTTTGCAGTAGAGAGGGAATAAAAAAATAATAAGACCGCCGCTTTCGCAAAAAAACCAGGAAAGGGGCGGCCTTGTTGTATAGTTCAGAAATAATTTTTTCGACGTCTGCGATTAACCGATGCGTCGGACGAACGGATGGTAATTAAGAATTTTTTCGATCTCGTCTAAGGCGTCGGCGGGGATTTTGAAACCGGAAGCCGCGACATTCATTTCAAATTGCTCCGGAACGGAAGCCCCGGTGATGACAGAAGAGACCTGTGGCAGCCGAAGGATCCAGGAGAGAGCGAGGACAGACAGCGGGACATCCAATTCTTTTGCGATTTGCGAAAGGCGGTCCACTTTGTCGAGGTTGTCATCGGTCAGAAGGTTATTGATCTGCCGATCGGCCTGATGTGTTGCGCGCGAACCGGCAGGCAGGGGTTGACCTTTGCGATATTTTCCGGTCAGGAGACCTTGTGCCAACGGGGAGAAAGGTACGATACCGATTCCGTTTTCGGTGCAAAGCTGCAGAATTTCGTCTTCTATGAAGCGGTCGATCATATTATATTGCGGCTGAATTACGCTGAGCGGTCTAAGATGTAATTGCTGAATGACGGTAAGCGCTTTGCTGATTTGAACAGGAGACCATTCACTGACGCCGTAATAAAGAATTTTCCCTTGTGCGACGAGATCGGAAAGGGCCTGTAGGGTTTCTTCGATCGGGGTAGTGGGATCGAAGCGATGGCAAAAGTACAAATCGAGATAATCGAGTTTCATATTTTTCAGGGAATTATCGATTTGATCCATGATATGCTTGCGGGAAAGCCCCCAATCGTTCGGTCCGCGCCCGACGGGGAAGAATACTTTGGAAGAAACGATATAAGAGCTTCTTTTATAATCGCGGAGTGTGGAACCAAGAAATTTTTCGGCTTCGCCGCCGCTGTAAGCGTCGGCGCAATCGAAGAAATTGACGCCCGCGTCGTAGGCGGCGCGAATGCATTGACGGGCGATTTCCGCGGCGCCGAGGCCGTTCAATTCGGTCATCCAGCTTCCGAGGGAAATTTCACTGACTTTAAGTCCCCATTTTCCGAGGTTGCGGTATTGCATATTTTTCACCTCAAAGAATTTATTGTGTATATTATAACGCACGAAAAAGCAAAAGTCAATGAAATAAAAAATCGGGCAGAAAGCGGAAGCGTGCGGGAAGGAGATTTCGTATGAAGATCATGGTTGCAGGATTGGGTCTGATAGGCGGGTCCATGGCAAAATCTTTGCGGCGGGCAGGATATTATGTGGCAGGGTTCGACCGGGAATCGGTCGCACGTTGCGCGTATGAAGACGGAGCGATCGATGAGATCGCGGGAGAGGCGGCAGAGTATGACGTGGTGTTTGTTGCGCTTCCGCCGGACGCTGCAATGGATTTTATCGATAAGACGGAGTTTAAAAAGGGGGCAATCGTTGCGGATCTATGCGGAGTAAAAGGAGCGATTGAAGAAAGAGTTTATTCGAAGACGCGCAACTTTCGGTATGTCGGTTGTCATCCGATGGCGGGGAAGGAGGTCTCAGGTTTTGCAAATTCTGCGGCGGAACTCTTTGACGGAGCGAGTATGATTTTTGTTGAACATACTAAGACAGATCCCGCGGCGGTGTCATTTTTGGAAAATTTGTACAGAGAAATGGGGTTTACGACGTTTCGGCGGTGCAGTGCGGCATATCACGATAAGAAGATTGCGTATACGTCGCAATTAGCGCATATTGTAAGCAATGCGTATGTGAAGAGTGAAGCGGCGGACGGATTTTCGGGGTATACGGGCGGAAGTTTTCAGGATATGACGCGGATAGCGGGGGTGGATGAAAACATATGGACTCGGTTGTATATGCTGAACTTGCCGGCGGTGACGAAGGAGCTTGAAATTCTGGTGGAAAACCTTCAAAAATATCTGAATGCACTTCAAGCAGGTGATGAAGAGGGATTGAAAGGTTTGTTGCGGGAAGGCAGAGAGCGGAAAGAAGCGTTGGATCGGGAAAAGCGGATCGAGTAAAGGTGAACGGGTTGAGGGGATACCCGATGAAAGCTTGAAAGTATTTTACAAAACGCGCGCGTTATGTTATAATATTATAAAAGAACAAAGGGAAATAGAAGATTGAATCGAAAAGTCTTTGTGCAGTTGTCGGCAAAGAGTGAGGGGAACGAAGAAAATATTGAAACATTTGCCTTGGAGCAAAAGAACGGGGAAAAAAGGTCATATTGTTTTTTTTCAGACGGTACAAAATATTTGTTAGAGTTTGGAAGATATTTACGCGTAAGACGGGAAGGGGAGATCCGATATGAGTTTTCACTGGATCCGGATCGACAGACGAAGACAAAGATTTATACCGCTTATGGGATATTGGAAGCGGTCGTAAAGGCAGAAAAAGGAGAGTATGCGGAGGGCAAAAAGGGATTTGTGTATAGGGTAAAGTATGATTTGAATTTTGGCGATAGCAGGCAGAAACATGAAATAGAGTTTTGCGTACGGGACTGTACAGGAATGGATACGGAGGGGAAAGAATGAAAATCGAATATTTCGGGCATTCGTGTTTTTTGTTGACATCGGAAGACGGCACACGGTTGGTGGTAGATCCTTATACAGGGATAGGATACGAAATGGCGCAGGTGACGGCGGATTTTGTGGTGTGCAGTCATGGGCATTATGATCATACGTATACCGAGGGCGTAACGGGCGCACGGGCTGTTATTTCGGAAGCCGGAGAATATAAACTTGGCGGAATTGAGGCAATCGGGCACAGCTGTTTTCATGATGATAAGCGCGGAACGATTCGTGGTAAAAATACGGCATTTGTTTTTAAGGCGGACGGTGTAAGTGTCTGTCATATGGGCGACATAGGGGAACACTGTTCAGTGTCATTTGTACAGAGCCTTGGGAAAGTGGATGTGTTACTGATTCCGGTCGGAGGAAACTATACGGTGGATGCCGCGGGAGCATTGGAATATATGGATGCGATTTTGCCGAAAATAACGATACCGATGCATTATGCGTTGGAAGGGGGCAAAATCGATATAGCACCGTTGAATGATTTTATAAAACAAGCGGAAGATAGAGGGTATAAATTTACGAAAGGAACGGCTTTGGATACGCGGTTATTGCCAAACGAGTGTGCAAAAGAAATTCTGATACTGGAGAAGAACGATGGAAAACGAACGTGAAATTTTGGACGGATATGAAGAGGCATATACGTTTTTGGACGCAAAGAGCATTCATGAAGTGCGCAATCTTGCGCGCGCATTCGGAGTAAAGGCGCCCACCTCGGATAAAAAACATGATCTGATCGTTCGGCTGATCGGTCTTGCGTCCGGTGCGATCCGACCGGATCCGAAGAATAATAAGGGGGCGAAAGTCAAGGCGGAAGATGCGTCGCAGGAGAGCGTGGAAAAAGTGCGGAAGATCATTCTCCAATGCAAGGCGCGGCTGCCGTATCGTGTAGTGGAGCCGGAACCGAAAGAATATGAATTTCATGACAGCGGCGAAACGGAAAAAAAGACATACGGATATGCGGATAAGTGTTATGCGGGGCTTCTTCAATTGGAAGAGATGGGAGGAGGCAGACTGCGTTCGGTGCAGGGGGAAGTGAGTGATGAGGATGCTTATGTCCCGGAGAGCCTGATCCGCAAATATTATTTGCGTGAAGGCGATTTTGTGAGTGGATACGCGGAAGGAGATGCTCCCCCCCGTATAGTGCAGATTGCGGCGATAGAGGGTGCGATGCCGGTATTTACCGAGAGGAAAAAATTCGAAAGCTTACCCGCAGCGTATCCGAACGAGCAATTTAAGCTCGGGTTGGCAGGAAATGCGGTTTTGCAGGCAATGGATCTCCTCAGTCCGATCGGCTATGGGCAGAGGGTAATGCTGTTTGCCCCGCGCGAATCGGGCATGACGACTTTTCTTCGTATGGTAGCTGAGGCGGCTAAGGCAGACGGTGCGGTTCCGATGTTTGTGCTTTTAGGACAGCGGCCGGAAGAAATATCGGAAATACGTCAGGATTTTCGAGACAGCTTTGTGGCGGCTACCGGGTTCGATGAGCCGATCGCCCGCGGTGCATATTTGGCAGCCATGGCAATGCAAAGAGCGAAACGGTTTGCCGAGCGCGGGAATAAGGTTGTATTGCTTCTCGATTCGGTCAGCGCATTGGAACGTGCATTTGCGGAAACGAACGGTGCGTTTGATGTGAAAAGGGCAGAAGAAGCGGCAAAATTGCAAGTCAAGCAATATTTTGCGGCGGCGCGGCGTTTGGAAGGTGCGGGTTCGATCACGGTTCTGGCGGCGAGCGGTGAGGGGCTTTCTTCGGAATTAAGTTCTGAATTGGCGTCTGCGGCAAATGCTGTAATGGTTTTTTCGATAGAACTTGCGGCGCGCGGGATTTATCCGGCGATCGATTTGAAACGATCCCGTTCCAAGAGGCCGGATGCCTTTTTTACGCAAGAGGAAAGAGAAAAGGCAATGAGATTGCGCACTGCACTGGAAGAGCAGAATGATACGGCGAAATTTTTAGAGGGATTTGCAAAAGCAGCGGATCAAAAATAAAAGCGATTCATAAATAAAAACGATTCAGAAATAAACAGGCACGGTCAGACGGTGCAAAAGAGGAAAGGTATGAAATATTACGCAGGAATTGATTTTGGCGGAATGAGCGCAAAAGCGGGCATCTTCGATGAAAACGGAAAATTATTGGCGAAAGACAGTGTCAAGACAAGCAAAGAAGACGGGTACGTCGTGACGGTTGTCAAGATGGCGCAATTGGTGCGGAGTATGGAAGAGGCGGCGAAGGTACGTGTAAAAGCGGTTGGTATCGGAGCGCCGGGAGTGATCGACGGCGAAGGCGGTCTGGTTGTACATTGGAGCAATTACAACTGGGAGGACAAGCCGTTGGCAAAAGATCTGTCGGAGAAACTCGGTGTGCCGGTAAAGCTTACCAACGATGCGAATGCGGCGGCGCTAGGCGAGGCTACTTTCGGTGCGGGAAAGAATTATCGTGACAGTATTTTTATAACGCTGGGAACAGGGGTCGGCAGCGGAATCATATTGAACGGAAAAGTATTTGAAGGAAGCCATGGCGCGGGAGCGGAAGCAGGGCATATGGTATTGGAAGTCGGCGGAATTCCCTGTGCGTGCGGCAGAAGGGGATGCTTTGAGCAATACGCATCGGCGTCGGCATTGATCCGTGATACAAAGCGGGCGATGTTTGAAAACAGAGAAAGCCTGATGTGGACGCTTGTGGGCGGGGATCCCGAAAAAGTAGACGGTAAAACGGCATTTACGGCAGCGCGTGAGAGAGATGCAGCCGCGCAAAAGGTCGTCAAAAATTATGTAATGTATTTAGGGGAAGGAATATTGAATCTGATCAATATTTTCCGTCCGCAGGCGATCATTATCGGCGGCGGTGTATCCAACGAAGGAGAAACGCTATTGCAGCCGCTTCGTAAGTATGTAAGCGAAAGGTTATATGTGGATTGTGAGCGAGTACCTTTGACGATCAATCGTGCGGCGTTGGGAAGCGATGCAGGCATGTATGGTGCCTGCGCGCTTGTGATCGCGTAAAAATAGAAATAAAGCGGGTTGAGTAATGGCGTTGGTAAGACAAAAACGGATCGGTGTGGCGCTGGGAAGCGGCGGAACGAAGGGAATGGCGCATCTTGGCGCATTGCAGGCGTTGGAAGAAGCAGGAATAAGATTTGATATCTATGCGGGAACATCGGCCGGTTCGATTGTAGGGGCGTTGCGCGCACGTGGCTATACCTGTGAAGATATTGAACAGTTGCTTGCGCGATTGGATTATAGGAGTTCGTTGTTTTCGGTTTTGACTTCGGGTACTTCGCGGCCGGCGCTGGATCTTTTGAATTCGGTGCTGGGCGAATGCGATTTTTCCGAATTGAAGAAGCCGTTTGCGGCCGTAGCGACGGATGCTTTGACCGGAGAAGAAGTTGTTCTTCGGGAAGGGAATGTAGCGGAGGCGGTATTGGCATCGTGCTCGATCCCGCCGCTCTTTCGAGGGGTAAATCGGAACGGGCAAACGCTGATCGACGGTGCATTCACCAATGCGATTCCCGGTGATCGTGCACGGGAACTGGGGGCGGATTTTGTGATCGGAATTGCTCTGTCGCCGGCTGAAAAGTATCGGATCAACGAATTTATGACGCTTGGCAGGGAGAGAAAGCTGATCTGTCAGACAGGCTTTGACGGGTGCGACATTTTATTGGAACCCGATTTGGCGCAATATTCTGCGGCGGATATGTTAAGCGGTGCACGTATGTACGAGATAGGTTATGATTGCGTGAAAGAAAGATTAGAGGAAATACGGCAAAAGATGCGATCCGAAAAGATACGGATTTAGTATAGAAGGAAACATACGAAAGATGAACCGCGAGATCAAAGAGGCCGCGGAGCGTGCGGCGGGAACAAAGCGGAAATTCCGATGGAACGCAAAGGCGGTCATCGCCATTGTTTTTGCGTTGTTGCTGTTGTTTATTTTTCTTGTCGATATCTATATACATCCGTTGCGATATGTGTGGGTTTATGCATACAGGCCTGAAATTTCGCGGCGGGAAGAGGGCGAACTTCGCGTACATTTTGTGGATGTCGGGCAAGGAGATTGTACCATCATTGAATTTCCGGACGGAAAAGTGATGATAATAGATGGCGGTGACGAAAGCGTAAAAGTACAGCGAAGCGTACTGGGATACTGTGCGGCGCTGGAAATTGACACATTTGATTATTTGTTGTTGACGCATGCGGATTCCGATCATGCGGGCGGATTGGATGATGTTTTGCATATGTTTGGGGCAGAGACGTTGTTTTTGCCTCAATTCATAGAGACGGAAACGGGAATCGCGGCGAAAAATATTTTGAAAGAAGCGTCGCGCGCAAAAGCGGAGATACGAACGTCCCGAATTTACGAGCGGATCGTATCGGAAGATTGGGATCAGTTTTATTATCTGATGTTTTTATCGCCGATGTATCTGGATGAGAAGGATGAAGAGATAACATCCAACGATACGTCGGCTGTAGTCTATCTTGAATATGCGGGACGTCGTCTTCTGTTACCGGGAGATATTTCCGAAGAGATAGAAGACAAAATTGTGTTAGACTACTTGATGACAATGGGTGAAATATTTTCAATGCCGGTGGAGACGTCGTGGGGAAAGATAAACCTGATGCCGCAATTAGAGGAGCTTGATTTTCTGAAAGCGGCACATCATGGTAGCGGCAGTTCAACGGGAAAGGCGCTTTGCACACTGTGTGGCCCGGATGAAGTATTTTTCAGTTGCGGGGCCGGAAACGGATACGGGCATCCGAATTTGGATAGCATTGCCAATATTCTGGCTGCGAATCCGGATGCGCAAATTCACAGGACGGATGAACTTGGCAGCATCATGCTTACGATCGAACAGAATGGCGAATATACGGTAGAATACATACGCGGATAGACGGGCGGAAAAAGAAGAAAACAGCGAAACGGAGAAAGTTATGTTGAAATGGATGACGAGCGGAGAATCGCACGGACAGGCGCTTACAGCGATCATAGAAGGGTTGCCTTCCAATTTGGAGATCGATGTCGAAGAGATCGATCGGTATCTTTTGTTGCGGCAAGGCGGTTATGGCAGAGGAGCGAGACAAAAAATCGAGTCGGATCATATACGGATCTTGTCGGGCGTAAGGAACCGTTACACGCTGGGAAGTCCTGTCTGTCTGATGGTGGAAAATAAAGATTATAAAAACTGGGAAGAATATATGTCGCCGTATGGGGCGGACGTGACGGCGCGCAGGCTTACGAGGGTGCGGCCGGGACATGCGGATCTGACAGGGGTAATCAAATACGATCAGACGGATGCGCGCAATATTCTGGAACGGGCATCTGCGCGGGAGACGGCAGTCCGTGTGGCGGCAGGAACGGTAGCACGGATGTTTTTAAGAGAGCTTGGGATAGAGGTACGCGGATATGTCCGGTCGGTAGCCGGGATCAGTGATGATAAAGAATACACGTTTGCACAGCTGAAAGACGTAAAGGACAGTGAACTTTTCATGCCGGACAGTAATTTGTGTGAACGGGCAAAAGCAGAAATCGATGCGATCAAAGAAGCAAAAGACACCGCCGGCGGAATTATCGAAATCCGTGTGCAGGGCTTAAAGAGCGGATTCGGAAGTTGTATGAGTTACGATGAAAAGCTGGACGGCCATCTTGCCGGTGCGGTCATGGGGATCCAGGCGATCAAGGGAGTCGAGATCGGCTTGGGCTTTGAAGCGGCGAAGCGCCGCGGAAGCGCAGTCCATGACGAAATTTATAACGAAAACGGAAAATTTGTTCGTCGGACCAACCGTGCCGGCGGGATCGAGGGCGGCATGTCGAACGGGGAGGAGATCGTATTGCGTGCGGCAATGAAACCGATTCCGACGCTGATGCGCGGTTTGAATACCGTCAATTTTGATACAGGCGATGCCTGTCGGGCGGCGACGGAGAGAAGCGACGTCTGTTCCGTCTGCGCCTGTGAAATCATTGTGGAGAGTACGGTATGCTTTGCATTGGCGCAGAAGGTTTTGCAGCGGCTTGGCGGCGACAATATGCGCGAAATCAAAGAACGGTACGCCGTATTAGCGGAGTGAGGATTGGAATGGAGACGATAAAAATAAAGACGAAGTCCCGTCCGAGCGAGGTTTATTGCGGTGCGGGTGCTTTAAAGCAGGCGGCAAAGTTTCTGGAAAAAAAGGAAGTCTTTGTCGTAACAGACTCCAATGTGTTCGCGTTGTACAAAAATCTTTTGGAAGAAAAATTTTCGGGTGCGCATATCTGTGTTGTGCCGGCGGGAGAGAAAAACAAGACAAAACAAACGTTGTTTCGAATTCTGGACGAAATGTTGGCGGCGGGGCTGCATCGGACGTCGTATGTTGCGGCAGTTGGCGGCGGTGTTGTCGGCGATATGGCGGGGCTTGCAGCCTCTCTTTATATGCGCGGTGTTCATCTTGTGCAGATACCCACCACGTTGCTGGCGCAGGTAGACAGTTCGGTTGGCGGAAAGACGGCGATCGATTATAAAAAAGTAAAAAACGTGATCGGTGCATTTTATCAGCCGGAATATGTGTTTTGTGATCCGTTGTTTTTGAGAACACTTCCGGAACGCGAAAAAAAGTGCGGCATGGGAGAGATCATCAAGACAGGTATTCTCGAAGCGAAGATCGGAGATCGGATCCGTGCTGCGGAAGGCGGGCTTTACGGTGAAGAGTTTTTGCGGGAAATTACGGCGGCGTGCATACGGTTCAAAGCGCGGATCGTGGAAGCGGACGAAACGGAAAAGAGCGGGCTTCGAAAGTGTCTGAATTTGGGGCATACAACGGGGCACGCGCTTGAACTTTTATACGGAAGGCGTTCGCACGGCGAGTATGTGCTGATCGGAACGTGGCTGGAAAGTTTTATAGCCGAAGGAGAGGGGATCTGTACACACGGATATGCGGAAGAGGTGCGTTCATTGGTTGCGCTCGCGGAGCCGAAGATTTCCGTTTTTCGGAATGCGCAGGATTGTATCCCATATGCGCTTTTGGATAAGAAAAACGCAGGGAGCGGCATTTCGCTGATACTTTCGAGCGCGCGCGGCGAATTTCGTGAAATTACTCTTTCTTCGGAACAATATAGTAAATATTTGCGTCTTTTGCAGGGGGAGCGACTATGAAGATCCTGCCTCGAAAGGAATTTATCGGCGAATTTGAGATTCCGGGGGACAAATCGATCACGCATCGGGCGATCATGTTCAATGCCGCCGCCCGCGGAAGCGCTGTTATTGAAGGTGCCTTGCTGGGAGAAGATTGCCTGTCTACGGCCTCGTGTATGCGAGCACTCGGAGCAAAAGTGGAGATACAGGGAAACAGAATTCGCGTAACGGGAACGGAAAAGTTTGAAAATGCCGATCTGTATTGCGGAAACAGCGGCACGACGATGCGTCTTCTTATGGGCTTGACAGCCGGAAGATCGGTTCAGGTATGTTTGCGCGGTGATCCTTCGCTGTCGATGCGCCCGATGGAACGGGTGGCGTCGCCTTTGCGCATGTTGGGGGCGGACATTGCAACGACGGAAGGCAAACCGCCTGTCTTTGTGAATCCGGCTCCGTTGACGGGAACACAGGTACAGACACAAGTTGCAAGTGCACAGGTAAAGAGTGCGATTTTATTGGCAGGGCTTGGGGCAAGCGGAAAAACGAGTGTAACGGAACCGATTCTTTCGCGCGATCATACGGAGCGTATGCTCGCCGCGATGGGAGCTGACATATACAGAGAAGGAAACACGGTAACGATCGGAAGGAGCCGATTGACCGCAAGAGATATACAGGTT
>CASEFE010000106.1 GCA_949287105.1 uncultured Bacillota bacterium | reverse complement strand
TCGTCATGGGATGCCGTTCGTCCGTCTGTTTCCGCAATATCTCGTACAGCAACAATAATTTAATTTTCCGTTCCGAACTTTCCGACATCTTTTCCTTTGTCCTTACCGATTTACCTATCTTATTCCTGACAAATTACAGTTTCCGCGCCGCGGCCTCGTTTGCGATGAGGGTACAGTCGGGGTGCATTTGCAGTATGGATGCGGGCACTTCCCCCGTCACTTCTCCCTTTACCATCTTGTATACCGCCTCCGCTTTGTTTCCTCCGCTTGCAAGAATCAAGATCTTCTTCGCCTGCATGATCTGTTTTATACCCATAATGCCCACCGAGCGCTTGCATTGCAATTACTTGTTTGAAATTACCGTGCGGGAGATCCTTCCTGATAACGATTTCTTAAATTGATGATTTCTTTATGATTTATTCCTACGATATCTGCAATCTGCGATAACTTCTTACATGCATAGCTCATCAAAGCATAAACGCCTGCTTGCCTTTCTTGCTTGCAATATGTAGCCCAATCCAAAAAATATTTATCCGAAGATTCTGGAAAGCAAATATTACCATCCGAATCCACCAAAGATTCCAAATACCGAACCAATGCCGTTAAGTATTCAGCATTCTCTTCTAAAAATTGTCTATCACCGGTATATAAGTAATAATCACTTAAAATAATGATCCACCAAAGCGAATATGCCGGGATTCAATTCATAAATAAGGGCAACGACGTTTAATCTCGAACAAAACGCAGTGAATTTTTGATACAATTCTGCGAGCCATATAAATGAAGCATTGTCAACATCTCAGGGTGCATATCCCCTATCCAAACCAGCCGGTCGCGTTCGACGCCATCCCAAAGCATATTATTGTGTACACATAATTTTAATGTATATGCTGCGGTATCGAAAATTTGATTTGATCGAGAATCGCTGCATTTGAAATCGCCGCCTATCGGTGCATCAAAATATTCGAATACTCCTAAAATTTTTTTAATATTTAAGTTTGCGCATTCCAATACATCAATGCGGATAAAGCAATACGCTGTTTGCCCGAATTCCATATCCGAAAACTGCACCAAATCCGTTTCAAAATCACGTAGAGAATGATAATTGGTTGATCCCCTTTCTCCCAATTCGGAACAGGCTTCTCCGAACGATCCTCCAAAACGAATGCGAACTCGACAATGCCACACGATAGGTTAAAATGCGGACACCTCCGCAATATTCCTTTCCAAAATCCAACACTAAAGCGGAACCGCAATGCAAAACAGCATAGTTCGATTCTACAAGACCTATTTGCAATTCGGAACCTTGCGACAGTAATGTTTCCGAATTTTCGATGTTACCTTTTTCCGTAAGTACTTTGATTGGAAAGATATATTCTTTTTCATTACGATTTTGTTTCCATCTAATTGCGATTTTGTTTCCTATTTTTCATATCGCTAAACTCTAAATAGACGCCTGCTGTCCAGCCGAGCATTTCGGGCGTACCGTATTCCGACGCCGCATCAATGTTGCCGCTTATGCCGTTATATTTTTCAAACAATTTACCGTATCGGTAAAATTCTTGTCTATTAGTAGAAAAACGTATTTTTGCGCAACATGTTCCGCTTCTTTTTCGTACCCATAGCGGCGCAACCCCTCAACCGCAACATATTGGCACAGGCCCAAACATTCGGATACGCCCATTGCTACTTCTTGTCTACCTTTTCAGTCGTAAATATGCCGTAATCGCATTCTAAAACTTGCAACAATTTCGTAAGTCCGCACTTTTGTTTTTCGCCCGCAACGCCCGCAAAATACGGCTGAAAACCCGCTGCATTGACAACGCCCGAAAGTTTGCCTGTGTTATATTACAGTCTTTATACACGCCCGCTGTATCGTCCCATAATAGAGCATTCATCATTGCGGAGCGCGCCATCGCTTTCTCTTTCCACGTTTTACCGCTGCCAAGGCCGAGCAAAATTTCGTATTTAGCAAACAGCTTTTCATACAGATACAAATTGCTGTTAAGGTCTATAGGATTATAGTCCGCGCAATACCCGTCAAAGCGAGGATTAAAATCCCAGCCGCTTTCCGCTTCGGCAAAGTAGTGACATCCTGCCTCTTTAGGTTGCGATATTCATTTTTTCCTATTCTCCCGACTACGCAGCCGTCGTAAAACTCGGCGCAACTTCTTTCATCCTCCTCGCTGTCATACCTGTTGAGTCTGTTTTTCGAAACTCTACATATCATCCAAAAATCATATTCTTTTTTAAGAATTTCAAACGCCGATTTCAAAAATAATAAATCGTCGGTCGCCCGGTACACATCATCAACCATAAGCGCGGCGTACGGCAACTGACTACGTTAAAAAAACGTGCGACTACCGTTCGG
>CASEFE010000105.1 GCA_949287105.1 uncultured Bacillota bacterium | reverse complement strand
CTGCCCAAGGGGGAAACATGAAAAAAAAGATCACGGCCTTTGTCATCAATCACGGGCATATGGATATCGAATGGTACCAGCCGTACGACTCCTATCGGTTCTGGATCACCGATGCAATCGCACAGCTTTGCGATATTGTCGAAACGAATCCGCAATACGCCACTTACGTTTTCGACGGAGCGATCGCCCTTTTGGACGAAGCGATCGACACCGACCCCGATCTCGAACAAAAAATCAAAGAGATGATCGCGCAGGGGAAACTTTCCGTCGGGCCCTTTTATACGCAGTTTGACGAGTGGCTGAACGGGGGCGAGACCATCATTACGAATTGTCTTTGGGGGGACAGAAAAAGCCGCCGCTACGGCGACAAGCTCATGCTTGCGGGGCATCTTTTAGACAACTTCGGGCATCCCGCACAGCTTGCGCAGATCCTTCGCAATTTCGGCATCGACAGTCTTCTTTTTACGCGCGGCATGCCCGAATTCGACGACGATTCCAAGGAATTCATCCTGCGCGGGCAGGACGGTTCCGAAGTTCTCGCCGTCAATTTCAATTACAGCACCGCCTTTTCCATCTATGCGAACAACAATCCGCGTCCGCCGTGCGTCCGCACGCTGCCGTACGGGAACGCGGAATACAATTCTTACGAATACCTTACGACCATCGCCGAACACCGCGACAAAGCGGACATCGCCGCTCAGCTCATCCGAAACATCAAGCGCAACGCCGTCTATTATCCTTCGGGGATCGTACCCGTTTTTGTCGGCTGCGATCACTGCCCGCCGCAGGCAGGCCTTTCGGATACGCTCGCGTACGCTTCTTCGATCCAGGACGAGATCGAGTTCAAAACGGGAAATTCGCAGGATTATATTGCCTTTCTCAAAGACAAAGCCGCCTTTCCCGAACATGACGGCGAACTGATCGGCTCATTCAACGATTATATCCTTCTGGGCGCGAATTCGACGCGAAATTATCTGAAAATGGCGCATTTCGGCTCGGAACTCAACCTGTATCGGTATCTTTTGCCGCTGTCCGCCTATGCCTCGATGCTCGGCGCAAAAATCAAACGCGCGGCGATCGAAGAGGCGCAGAAAAAACTTCTTCTCAACAGCACGCACGACAGCATTCACGGCACGAGTCTGGACTGCGTTCACCTCGAAATGGAATACCGCACGTCCGCCATCGATCAGATCTGCACCGCGCTCTCGCACGAATCGCTCGACTTTATCGGCTCGGCCTGTTTTCCGCTTACCGCCCGATCGATCGTCTGCTTTGCGCCCGCAAGGGGAATACAGCCCTGCACGGTCTGGCTCCCGATCGGCACCGGCGTCCGCATTTTTCAAGGCGAGAAAGAACTTCCCGTTTCCGTCAAAAAGCGGGAAGAACTGCCCAAAAACAGCCGCGGCGAACCGGTGACAAGCTATGCGATCGCCGAAGAAATGAAACAGGTGACCTTCCTTGCCGATTTTCGGGCAAACGAAGTTCTTTGCCTTCGTTACGAGCCTGTCAAAGACGCATGCGCTGCGACCTTCGGTCAGGAAACCTCGATCGAAAACGAATATTTTTCCGTCCAATATACCAAAAACGGGCTTTGTGTGACGGACAGGCGCACGGGCTTTGTCTATGACGATCTTTTCACCTTGGAAGATGCCATCGATTACGGCGACGTCTGGGATTATTCCGAATCTCCTTTAAAAACAAAAATTTACCGTTTCCGGCATTTCCTTTCCGAGCGCGTCTTTTCGGAGCACAACGCCACTTTTTCTTCTTTGACCGTTGCGGGCTGTCTGTCCGTTCCCAAGTGCGCCGAAGGCGATCTTCGGAGCAAAGAACATGTGAAAATACCCGTGAAACTGACGGTCAGGCTCTATCCGGGCATCCGCCGCGTCGACGCGGAGCTGGATCTTAAAAACACGGCAAAAGATCACCGTCTGCGCCTGCGCACGTTTGTTCCCGGCCGTACGGGCTCCATCCGATCGGGCGGCATTTTCGGCATCAACGAGCGCCCGGTGCGGCGGCCTGTCCAAAAAAAACCGTGGGCCTCTCCGCCGACGAAATTTCTGCCCTTCCGCGAATGGCTGGCTCTGGACGCGGGGAAAAACAGCCTTGCCGTCGCCGTCAAAGGCCTCTACGAATACGAGGCGGCATACGAAAGGGGAGGAACGGCCGTGTATGTCACCCTCTTTCGGAGCGTAGGGCTGATCAACAAGATCAATCTTCCCTTGCGGGGCGGCGCTCCCGGCGGGAACATTGCCATCCCCGAAGCGCAATGCCTCCGCGATTTTCACTTTTCTTTCAGTTTTCTGCCCTATTCGGCTGATTCAAAGGACAAAACGCCCTTCCTTTGCGACGCTTATCCTTTCCTTACGCCGCCCGTCGCCCACGAAATGTACGGCCCGCCGCCCGCCGATCCTTCAAAAACCGCCGCTTCTTTTTTACCATTCGAGTTTGAAAGCAACAAAACGGAATTTTCGGCATTCCGCCAGAGTTTCGACGGGGATTCGTATATCCTGCGCTTCTTTGAAAACCAAGGAAGACATGTATCTGAAACGATCCGCCTTTTCGGCTTTTCCAAAGCGTTTTTAAGCGACATGAACGAGACGCGCGGCAAAGAACTGCCCCTGAACGACGGCAAACTCTTTATCGACGTTCCGCCCTATAAAATCATCACTTTGTTGTTGGAGAAATGACCATGCAAAACAAACAAAACCTTAAAGACAAACAACAAAACCTTTCAGCCGCTGAAACAGGGGAGCAGAACGGAATCCGCTATTCCTCGTTTATCCGTTTCGGCACAAAATTCATCACCGATCCGGCAATCTTTGATCACCTCGTAGAATATCTCAAAAAATATTCGGGCGTCGCCAAAGAGGTCACTTTTTTTGATAATTTTTTCCATTCTGTTCCCGATCTTCGGCTGATTCGGGAATTTGCAGACGCCTTTTCAAAACACCTGCCCGTTCTCAGATCGCTCGGGATCCGCGTGGGCATCAACCATCTTTGCACCACGGGCTTTTTTGAACAGGGCGACGAACTCATCTTTCGCGGCGCTCCCTTTTCCGTCGATCGGGAAGGCACGGTGCGCGTCGGCAATCTCTGCCCGTCCAACGAAAAAAGCCTGAAATATGTCGATGAATGTTACACCATTCTCGCTAAAACAAAGCCGGACATCATTTATGTGGACGACGATATTAAATTTCATTATCATGCCATCTGCTACTGCGACGAATGCCTTAAAAATTTTGAAAAAGAATACGGCGTCTTTGCAAAACACAACTTAGCGCCTTCGCGGGAAAATCTGAATACGCTCTTTCAAGATCCGTCTATACAGGAAGATTGGCTCTCCTTTAATACCAAAACGATCGCCGCCCTGTATTCGCGCATCGAAAAAACCGTGCATACTTTCAGCCCTGAAACCGAAATCGGCATCATGACGTGCGTTTCCCCCTTTATGAAAAGCGAGATCGCGTCTTACTGCGAAAGTGCGAAAGGGGAAAAAGATCACATCCGCCTGCGGCCGGGCGGCGGCGTTTACGACGACCGCAACATCTACAAAGTCATTGAAAAGACCGGCAACATTCAGTCGCAGATCGTCTCGCTTCCCGATTTTGTCACGAAAATCGAAGCGGAAATCGAAAATTTTCCCTGCCAGCCTTTCCGCAAGAGCCGTCGCTTTTTTTCGTTTGAATGCTTAAACTACCTTGCCGGCGGCTGTACCGGCATTGCGTACAGCGTCTTCGATCCCGCCTATCCCTTTACGGAATACGAGGATAAGTGGATAATGATCCGCGCTTTGGACGCCTTCGGCGACCGCTTTACCCGCCTTTTTCAGCGTTCAAAACTCTTTGGCGTCAATATCCTTTCCGGCTTTACCGACCGCGACGACGTGCCAAGAAAAATCGGGTATTTCAACGAATCGGTCGAACAGCTTTCCTGCCTCGGTATCCCGCTCACGCCGGACACCGATTGCGCGGACGTCTTCGTTCTGACCGCGAACATGGCAAAGCGCCTCGACGAACAGACGCTCCGCCGCGCTTTTTTCCGCTCGGTGTTCATGGACGGCGAAGCCCTCGCTATCCTCAACGAACGCGGCTTTTCCGAATATACCGGCTTTACCGTGACAAACGTCTATGAAAAAGACTGCATCGAACGCGACCTTCTGAGCCCCTTTAACCTGGACGGCGGCAAAAGAAGGCAGCGGCGCGACGGCTGCCAGGCATTCTGGTGGATGCCCGAATACAGCAAAGCTTACGCCATCGAGGCTACCTGTCCGAACGCCGAATACCTCACCGAACTTATCGATTTCGACGAAAATAAAAAGGGCTACGGCATGGCGGTGGGCTATAATTCTTTCGGCAATAAGGTCTGCGTCAGCGGATATTATCCCTATTCGTTCGGTTTTTGCCTGGCACGGCAGCACCAGCTCCGTTCCGCCTTTTTATGGCTTTCGGAAGGCTGTATCAAAGCCGTCGTTCGTTCTTCCGGGCCTATACAGCTCGTTCAGCGTCAACTCGATGAATCCCGCTACGGCGTCATCCTTTCCAATTTTTCTCTCGATACCGCCGAAAATATCCGTCTGGAAGTTCTCGGCTCCCCGGAAGACCTCACGTTTGTCTACTACAACGAAGAAAACGTCATCGAAGAAAAAATGGCCGTCCTTTCTTCGTCCGAAAATAAAACGCTCGTTTCCGTCCCGCGTCTCCCGCCGCTGTGCGTAGGCTACGCGCTTTTCAACCTTTCAAAACGCGCGTAAAGATTCGTTTTTCATGCTTTATAAGCAAAATCTTTTCATTTTTCTGTGTTTTTTGCGGCATAGGTGCCTTTCGATCCGTTCGGCACCTGTGCTTGCATTTTTAGGATAAAAAGCGTATCTGTTTTTCAAAGCCTTGCGGCATTCGGGACTATTTATTTCTGCGAAACTTCTAATTGCGGCATTTACGAAAAAAAGCGGATTTGGTCTTTCCGTTTGCGCGGATTCTCTGTTTGCAGTTTTCGGAATAAAAACCGTATTTGTTTTTCAAAGCCTTGCGGCATTCGCGCATTTTTTGCAAAGCCCCCTTCCAGACGCCCGCAAACGCCTGTATTTGGCATTTTTTGGGTTATAGACGAATATTCAGGCGAAAAGGAAATTTGAGCCGTTTAACGCCGTTTTCCGCCCTTATCAAAGGAGAGGCGGTTTTTTGAAAATTTAAAAAGAATGGGCGCGTCCGCATGTACGGACGCGCCCGTCGTTTCCAAAACATTCCGTTTTCGGCAAGCATCACATAGCCTACATCTGTTTCCGTCTTTCATTATTTTTATCACTGTTTCACCGCCGGAGATCCGCAGTAAGGGCAGCGCTGATCTTCCGCTTCCTTATACGAATAGGTCGCTCCGCAGTTCGGGCATACATTGGCACGTTCGCGGTCGCGCAAGTGTTTTCCCGTGTTGAGAATGAGGCTGTCCCCCTCTCTTTTATAGCCGTTCAGCCACCGTTTATTGAAGCAGACGTCGATACGATTACGCACCTCTTTTTCGGAAATGCCGAGCTGTGCGGCCAGTTCGCGGACTTCGTAGATGTGTTCCTCTTCGATGGCGCTGACAAAGCGATAATAGGTAACTTTATTTCCGTAACCCACCCACGCGAGGGGGCATCCGTAAAATCCGGCGGCAAGTCCCGCGATCCCGATCGCCCAAACGGCAGGCTGAGAAATGGCGAGGCCGACGCCGAGCAATACTCCGCCCAAAGGCAGAGCGAATGTCAAAATAAGAGCAAGGATCAAACTGTTTTTGCGCGCTTTGCGAATGGCATCCATAAAAAATCCTCCTATCCCTTTTATTATATTGTTTTTTCTGCCGTTTGTCAATTTTTTGCAGGAAAAGGCAGCCAAATCGCGATATTTTATCACACAGTTGACTTTTTCATCCGTTTATGATATAGTAGACACAAATCAAACGAATTGTAAGAAAGGACGGTGCATGAACAATGGCATTGCTCAAAGTAATCGAATGGACGGATAATACTTCGGATACCATCGTATACAAAGTGGATATGAAAGGCAACGAGATCAAACGCGGATCCGCGCTCACGGTGCGGGACAGTCAGGTTGCCATTTTCTGCGACAAGGGAAAAATGGCGGACGTCTTTTTACCCGGCTATTATAAACTGGATACCGACAGTCTTCCGATCATCACGAAACTGCTTTCCTGGAAGTACGGGTTTCAGACGCCGTACAAATCGGACGTATATTTTGTCAACACGAAACAATTTACGGGACAGAAGTGGGGGACCGCGAATCCGATCATGATCCGCGATGCCGATTACGGCGCCGTGCGTGTACGCGGATTCGGCACCTATGCGTTCCGTGTCAAGGACGCTTTTGTGTTCATGCAGGAGCTTTCGGGCACCAATTCTTCGTTTACGACGCGGGATATTACCGAATATATCCGCAGTATGCTCGTCATGGGCATCTCCGATGCGATCGGGGAAAGCGGCGTTCCCGTGCTCGATATGGCCGCCAATCTCATGGAACTGAGCGGCGCGGTGAAAAAATCGCTGTCCGCCCGTTTTGAAAGCATGGGGCTGGATCTGACGGCATTTAACTTTGAAAGTTTTTCGCTTCCGCCCGAACTCGAAAAGGCGCTTGACGAAAGCACCCGCCTTGGCATGATGCGGAAAAATATCGATATCTACACTCAGCTCGCGCAGGCGGACGCCCTCAAAGAGGCCGCCAAAAATCCCGGCATGGCAGGCGGAACGATGGGGGCCGGCCTCGGCATGGGTATGGGCATGCAGATGGGACAGATGTTCGCCAATATGAACCAGCAAAAACAGGCTCCCGCCGAAAACCAAAAGCATTGCACCAACTGCGGTGCGGCAATTTCGCCTACCGCGAAATTCTGCCCCGAATGCGGCAAGCCGACGGAGGCTGTCTGCCCGAAATGCGGCACGAAACTTCCCCCCAAAGGCAAATTCTGCCCCAATTGCGGCGAAAAACTCCGCTGACCGAACAGGAGGTAATTGCTATGTTGACTGCTGTCGCTTTGCTTTCCATTACGACCGGCATCTTTTTGATCGCCACCGTCGTACTTGCCATTCTTTATTCCCGCGAAAAACAGCGCGGCGATAAAGACCGTGCCGACAAAGTTCGTATCGTAAACGGCGTGCGCTATTCCGTCGACGATAAAATTTCTCAAGACGGCACTGCGAACATAACGCTCGCCGAAGGCGATTTTCTTCTCAAAAAAGGAAACGTCTACCGCGCGCAAAAAGACGGAACGCTTCTTCCCGGTACCTATACCGTGCTTGCCGCTTCCGATTCCATGCCGACTTTCAAACTCCGTGCCGGCGGTTATGTCCGCGACTATTCCCACGGCGAAACCGTCGTTCTTGCCGACGGCGATGAAATTTGCGCCGTCTCCTGCAACGTGATCCTGCGTTGACCCTTTTTTCTTTTGATATTTTGTGAGGTAGTATGATGAGTAAAAATTTCTTTTTGAAACTTCTTGTTGCGCTCTCCTTTCTCGCGGCAGCCGTGTTCTTCTTTCTTTCGGTGCTCGAAGTGGAACCGTTTACCGAGTTTTCCGCCGCTTGGGCGGGCGTGATCTTTGCCGGCGTAAGCGGGCTTGCCCTTCTCTTTTCGGCGATCGGAACGAGCAATTCCACCCAACTTAAAAAACTGAAACTATTTATCAGCGCAGGCTTATTGGCTGTGGCGTTGGTCTGCGTCATCCTGGCGCTCGCTCTTCCCAAAAACTGGATCGTGCCGCTCATTCTCATCCTTCTCGGCGTGATGCTGGTGCTCAGCGTCGTCATCACCGGCGGAAAGAAATGGGATGAAGGCGACAATCACAAAGTCGGCTACAAAAATTATTACCAGAGAAAAGCCGAAGAAGAGGCCAAGAAAAAAGACCAAAGCGACGATCAGGAATAATTTTTCTTTTCCGCTTTGCCCGCTTTTAAATCTTTTCTTCTTTGTTTTTATACGGGCGCGGTGCAGAGGAATGTTTTCAAAGATCGCTTTCTTTGAAACAGTTATAAAACGATTATAAAATACTCGCTTTTATGTCTCGGTATGCAGAACAGTTCGGCGGCAAACGGTGAAATTTCAAAAACTGGTTTTTGCCGCGGCAAAAACGCTTACAGGATTTTTTTCAGATCGCCAAAAAACAGCTTTTGTGCTCCGAAACAGGTATTCTGAAAAATGTTTTTTTGCAATTTTATATGGATTTTATTTACATACGCGAAACCTCGGCTTTTTTCAGCCGAGGTTTTTTTAACTTCTTCTATTCCTTGAAAAAATTCTTTTATTCTGCTATACTGAATAAGCCAAAACTGCTTTTTTTATTTAGAAAATCGAGTTGCTTTTTTCATTGCGTTTGCCTTGCATAAAAAAATTTATAAAAATACATATGTTTTTCGGTAATTGCTTTTTCTTTAAGTCGCGGATTTTTTTCGGCACAAATATAAAGTAGAACAAAAAATATACGTTTGGAGATCGGTAAGAATGCGAAAAAATTGTTTATTCCTTTTCTGCTGACAGCCCTGCTCAGTATGTCCTTTCCGGCTTTTGCCGCATGCGATAAGCCGCACGAACACAAATTTTTATCGGAATGGGAAAGCGGTGAACTTGAACATTGGCACGCCTGCGCGTGCGGAGAAAAGCAGGATATAGCGGCGCACGTATGGAAAAAAGACGGCGCGTGCGAAATCTGCGGCTATTCGATTTTCAGCGGTACATACGGCGAGATAACGCTCGATCAGGCGAACAATTTTGCACAAACGCTGCAAAAGGGCGGCAAAGCATTCGATTGGGATCAGGGTTATCAGGTTTTTTGTAAAACAATAACGGAAGAACGCGAAGCGGGCAGTGACACTCTTATCTATCGTTCAGAATTTACAAGCGACCTTTTCACTTCCGAATCAAACGGAGAAACGGCAGCGCAAGCCCTCGTAAATTCTGTCACTTCAAATCAAGGGAGCAACGCGCAGGCGTCCGTGCAAACAAAGGCATGGTATCTTGGAGAATTTGCTTTTGTTGAAACAAATAACAACGAGGGAGAAACAGAAAAATACAAACAAGAAATTCCGTTTGACGAGTATTTAGCTACGTTTGCGTATATGATGCCGGATATTTTTGATCTGGCAACGCTTTTGCAGGTATGTGAAACTACCTACAAGGAATATCTTCTATCTTTCAGCAACGAAACGCCGCATCCAAAATACAAAATCGTAATTCCCAGCCAAATCGTAGCCGAGGCAACGCATACATTGTCGATAACCCTTGTCTACGACGAAGAAAAGAATCTCTTCGCCTCAAATTACAACATGGAATGGTTTTACCCGTCTACGATGGAAGGGGGGCCGGGATCGGGCGGTGACGTTTCTACAAGCTACTCTTTTTTGGCAGTGCCGTACGCGGGAAGTGTGAAGTTTCCAGACCTCACAAGCTTTGAAGAACGACAAACGAATCAATAACTCTATAAGAGCCGCAGACAACCTGTCTGCGGCTCTTTTTTATCCTTGCTGTTCTTTATCATTTCTTTTTTAATTAAAGCATTTCCTATTCATTTTTCTGCGCTCGCAGCTTTACCGTTCCTTTTTCTCGCTCGGCGTACTCTTTTTTCCGCCTCTTTCTTCTTTTGCAAGGGCGGTATATTTTTGGATAAATTCCGTCTTCGCCTCTGTATACGCGTCCCGATCGAATTCGTACCGTTTCCAAAGGGATATTTTCAGCGCTTCATATTCTTTTGCCACGTCCGCATGCTCCAAAAGATAATCGCGAAAGTATATTTCGTCGCAGTCGTTTTCATAGCGAAGGTGCAGATGAAATACTTTTTTTGCATATCCCTCTTCGGTATAACCGCGATTGAACGATTTTCTGTTTTCTTCTTCGGACATACAAAGATATCCGTTTTTTTGTATGATTCCGCCGATCTTTTCCAAACAGCTCCCGGCGGGCACCTGCATCAGAATATCGACGGTGGGTTTTGCAAAGATATTCGGGATCGCCGTGCTTCCGATATGCGAAAGGGTACACGGCTGTCCTTTCATAAACCGTAAAATTCTTTTCTTTTCGCTTTCGTACCACTCTTTCCAGCAGGGATCGTGTTCGCAAAGAAGGATAGGAAACAATCTCCATAATTCCTGCAAGGACATTTCCGATAAGGGTTTTGACATACTCTTTTTCCGTACGGATAAATTTTCGTTTGTATCATCCGGAAAGCGGAAATTTTTCCGTTTCTTTTCGTTTATTTACTGCGCGGCAGGGGAGGAATTTTCCTCGGCAGCCAACGCCTTTCCCATGGCAGCGTATTCTTTCCTGCGCACGAAAATCAGGCAGATCACGTGCACGAGGACGGTTACCACCCAGCTGATCGGATACGAAAGGTACAAAATAAGAAGGGAACGCTCCGCCGCAAACACCGTATAAATGTATACGATCCGCAGCCCGCACACGCCGAGAATGGAAACGCACATGGGCAACACGGAATGCCCCATTCCGCGCAAACTTCCCACCAGAACTTCCATGATGCCGCAAAGGGCATAAGTCGTACTGATGACGGAAAGCCGCTGCAATCCGTATTCGATGACCTCAGGCGATTTCGTATAGATGGACATGAAAAATGTGCCCGCAAGATACACGCCGTTGCCCATCACAAGCCCGATGAGCGTTACGACCAACAAACTGTTGAGCAAAACGACATCGATGTTCTTTTTGATCCGCGCGCCGTAATTCTGCCCTGTAAAGGTAAGACAGGCCTGCGAAATGGCGTTCATCGTCGTATAGACGAATCCTTCGATATTGGCAGCGTCCGCATTGGCGGTAATGACCGTTTCGCCGAACGTATTGATCGAAGACTGGATCAGAACATTGGAAATGGAAAAAATACAGCCCTGGATCCCGGCAGGAAGCCCGATCCGGAAAATATCGCCGAGCGCGTCCTTATGAAAGCGCAGAGAACGAAGCCGAACGTGGCAATGCCCTTTCAGCCGCACGAGATGCACAAGAACGAGAGTAGAGGAGATCATCTGCGCGATGACCGTGCCGAGAGCCACGCCCGCCACGTCCATCTTACAGACCACAACAAAAAAGATATTCAGCCCGACGTTGGAAATTCCCGCCGCGCACAGAAAAAACAGGGGATTTTTGGAATCGCCCCGCGCACGGCAAAGAGACGATCCGAAATTGTATAAAAGATTGAAGGGCATTCCAGCAAAATAGATCTGCAAATAGAGTGTGGAACGCGGCAGAACGCTGTCCTGCGGGACGTTCATCCAAATGAGAAAATAGCGGGAAAACAAAACTCCTACGACGGCAAGAATCACGCCGCCGATCACGCTCAGAAGGATCGACGTGTGTACGACATGATCGAGCCGTTCTTCGTTTTTTGCTCCGATCCAGCGCGACGCGGCCGTACATGCCCCGACAGAAAGCCCCATAAACAAATTGACGATGAGATGGATCAGCGACGTTGTAGAACCCACGGCGCCCGCCGAAACGTCCCCCGCAAAATGCCCCAATACGATTATATCCGAAGCATTGTATAAAAGCTGCAAGATACCCGTCAGAATGATCGGAAGAGAAAACAAAACGATCTTTCCCAGCAACGGTCGGGTACACATATCCAGTTCTTTCTTTTCTTTTTTGACTTTTTCTTTTTTCATGCTAACTATTATAGGCCGCAGACTTTCAAATGTAAAGACTTTTGTTTTGTTTTCTTAAAAATGCTTTGTCTTTTTTTCTTTGCTTAAAAACAAAATCCCGCCCTGCTTTGCATGCAGGACGGGGTTTTTCTTATTCGTCTTTGTTTTCGTCTTTCTTGGAAAGATCGTTGCTGTTTCCGAGAAACGTTCCGAAGTAGGGTTGCCGTTTGGAACG
>CASEFE010000104.1 GCA_949287105.1 uncultured Bacillota bacterium | reverse complement strand
CCCAAAAAAGTTTTACGTTATCAAACTCCACAAGATTTGTTTCAAGAAAATCTTATCAAGTGTTGCACTTAGTTTGACAATTCATTTACGCGCGCGAGAAAATTTCAGGGAAGTAAAAATTGTTTAGTTTTTTGATTGTTTTATGCGCGGAAAAATGGTATAATAAAAACAATACCGAAAGCAAAAATTATTTCGCTGCATGCTACTTTGCAGTGAAGGGGAGAGAGGGGCTTGAATAATTTAGGAAGAGGCACGGAAAACAACGATACAGAGAAAGATAAAATATTTACGAGGGAAACGGCGGGGATCATTCTTGTGCTGTTTGCTGCGCTTGCGCTTGTCATACTGTTTACGCGGGATGTAATATTTGGGAGCGTCGGATTTGCGATCAGCTCATTTTTATTGGGGGTTTTCGGATATTGTTCTGTGGCAGTTTTGGCGGCGCTGATTTATGCGGGGATCGTTTTGATCACGGGTAAAAAAATATCCGTTTCGAAAAAGACGGTCGGGCTCTGTGTGCTTTTTTTGGTGTTTCTTGTCTGTCTTGTTCATACGATCACGACGGAAGTCGGTAAAATCGGGTATGGGAGTTACGGAGAATATCTTTCTGCTTGTTATGCGGCAGGCGAAAACAGCTTTTTTGAATCTACGGCAGGGGGAGTTTTGTTTGGCCTTCTTGTATATCCGGTTGGAAAACTGACGACATCGATCGGCGGATACATTATATTTTCCTTGTTGATGGCGGGTAGCGGATATCTGATCTATGCAATGAGGTCAGGCGGTGCATCTCGTCACTCTTCGGAGACGAAAAACACTTCGGCGACCGATTATGCTACGGGCGATACATCTGCTTTATACAATCTGAATTATGCGGAAACGCCTTCGCAGCCTGCTCAGACGTATTCGGATGGTGTTGTGGGCAACGGCTATGCGGAAAGTCAGCCTATACAACAGGTTACGGAAAATGAAACCCCGGCAACAAATACAGCGGAGCGATCCAAGCGCTTGTATGCAATCGGAGACGAATTTGATTTTAAGACGAAGCGGGAACTTCGGCAGGAAAGCCGAAGAGAAGAGGAACAGCGTGCGCGGGAAGCTTCGGTACGGGCGACGCCTTCTGCATATGAGCAGGGGCGCAGTATATTATATCCGGATCGTCCTGCGATGCAATACCCTCCGCAATACGATTCTTCTTCCATTCTGAAAAAACCGGAAGCGGACGGAGATTATTCTTGGTATAATCAAAATTATGCCGGAGGAAAAAGTCCTTCTGTTACACGCTCAAAGGGAGAAAGTGCGGGCTCGTCCGGTTCTTTGTACAGCAGCAGCGGATATACATCGAATCGGATATTTGATGAAAAGTCATATTTTAATAAACCGAACAGGGCGCGGGATCTTGCAGCGTCTTATTCCAGTAATTTCGGAGGTTCGACGCCGTATTCGGAAGGTCATGAATTAAAATCCAAAAGGTCGGCTCCGTCTGTTCCTTCGCAGGAATCACAAAATAAAACGGCAAGCGGGAATCCGACAAACGAGCAGACAGGAAATTCATATTCACAGCTCTATGCGGATGCGACAGAAAGCAATATTTCCTATGCAAGCCGCCCGCGAAAAATTGTAGCGGATACGACTAACACCGATAATACACAAGTACGTCAGGAAACGCAGAAAGAAAATTATTATCGGAACGATGTCGTGGAAGGTACGGAAGAAAAGCGCGATTTGTCTTGGAAAGTAAATTCGGAAACGAATGTAATCAGACCAAACAGTACCGAAAAGGTTGTGCCTCTCGGGACAGAGAGTGAAACATTTCGTCGGGAAACAGAAGAAAACCGCATGCAAACCGGACCTGCTTTTGGGAATATCCGTAACGAGCAGGACTCTGTGGACGTCAACGATGTAGTCCGTCGAGCCGGATTCGGAGGCTCGGAGAGAGGCGGTTTTCGGCAGGAGCCGACGATACAAAAATCGAACGAGGAAAAGGAAAAAACAGATTTCGCAAGGACGGATGATGCGAATACAACGTTGTCCGCAACTCCCGGAGTCGAAAGATATAATCGCGGTGTAGAGCAAAAACGGGAAGAGCGATTCAATAGTCGCGCCACGGATGCGGAGAATAAGTCCGAATGGGATTCGGTGGAATTGCGGCGAAACGAAGAGGTTGCTTCCAGTCTTAATGAAACGAGAAATGAATCCTCGAAAAAGCGTGACAAGCGTGAGGAAGATACAGGCTCGGTCGGATTAAGGCCGGTAACGGACGAGCTTGAGTCTGCGGTGAACTTGTTTGACGATGAACCGGAAGAATCGGTTGTTCCGGAGGCAATGGAAAGCACGACGAGGCGAGAGGCGCCTTCCGAACCGTTGATTCCGCTCAGAAGAGATCGTGTGCAAAGAGAAATGCCGCAGGAAGAACAGCCTCGGCCGAAACACGTTTATGGGCGATACAATGCTCCGCCTATGAGTCTGCTCGCAGAATATCCGCGCGTTACGGCGAACAGCGGGGAAGAAGAAACGAACAAAGAAATCATTGTTGAAACATTGGCTGCGCTTAAAATTCCCTGTGAAGTTTTGAAAGTTACGCATGGCCCTGCGGTTACGAGATATGAAATCGATATTCCCGGAAATATTCCGGCTTCGCGCGTGCTCAGTTGTGATAAAGAGCTTGCGATGCGTCTGCATGCAAAGGACGGGGTCAATGTTCAGATCAACTATGAAAGCGGATTGATCAGTATAGAAGTTCCGAATGAAACGAAAGAGACAGTCGGACTGAAAGACATGCTGTTGTCGAACGATTTTGCCAATGCAAAAGTCGGTTCGCTGGTATTTGGTATCGGAAAAGATATCGAGGGCAGGGCAGTTTGCGGAGATGTCGTGAAGATGACGCATTTGCTGGTGGCTGGTGCGACGAACTCTGGTAAATCTGTTTGTCTGCATGCTCTTATACTGAGTTTACTGTTTAAGTACAGTCCGGAAGAATTGCGTTTAATTCTCGTAGATCCCAAACAGAACGAGTTTGCCATGTATGACAAGCTGCCGCATCTTCTGATCAACGAGAGTATCGCGGAATCGGCCAAAGTTATCAATGTTCTGAATTGGCTGATTACGGAAATGGAGCGTCGTTATTCGTTGTTCAAGGAAAAGACGAAGAAAGGCACTTTGGTTCGCGATGTGAACGATTATAACGCGAATCTTTTGCCGGAAGAAGAAAAACTTCCGAAAATTGTTATGATTATCGACGAGCTTGCCGATCTGATGTCTGTTGCAAAGAAAGAGATAGAAGATCGCATTCAGCGACTGACGCAAAAATCACGAGCGGCAGGAATCCATCTCGTATTGGCAACACAGCGCCCGTCTGTGAACGTAATCACCGGCGTTATCAAATCGAATTTGCCCACGCGTATCGCATTGAAAGTTACGCAGGAAGTCGATTCCCGTACGATATTGGATGAGTCGGGCGCAGAAAACCTTCTCGGCCAGGGCGATCTTTTGTATCGTACCGCTTCAATGACATTCCCGAAACGGGTGCAAGGCGCATATGTGACCAATAAAGAAATTCAGGAAATAGTTGGGTATGTGAAGGAACATAACGAAGCGTATTTTGACGATCGGGTTGCTGACTATATCAATAACGAAAGAGCCGGCGGCGGCGAAAGCAGCGGTGATGACGGTGACGACGGCGTTGAAGCAGTTTATATAGATGCTTTGCGGTATGTTGTATCGGCAGGTCAGGCTTCGATTTCCATGATACAGCGCAGGTGTTCGGTGGGCTACCCCAAGGCAGGCAAGATCATCGAATGGATGGAAAACATGGGGTATATTTCTACCTTTAACGGTTCAAAAGCGCGCGACGTTTTGCTGTCCAAAGAAGATTTTGAAAGCAAATACGGAGATTACGGAGAATAAGGCATGCTGGAAACAAAAACATTCGGTATGATTTCTCTCGGTTGCGATAAAAACCGTGTAGATGCAGAGCGCCTTTTGGGAATATTGCGTGACCGAGGGTATGCCGTTACGTCAGACATGGCGGAAGCGAATATATTGATTGTCAACACATGTGCTTTTCTTGAATCGGCGCGTAAGGAAGCGATCGATACCGTATTGGATTGTGATACCTATCGCAGCGGAAAGCTTGAGAAAATTGTTGTCAGCGGATGCCTTCCGGAAAAATTTATAGAGGAACTTTTTCCGGCCCTTACGGAAGGGGATGTTTTTCTCGGATGCAACGATGCTGATAAGCTTTTGGAGTCCTTGGAGCGATCATACAAAGAAAATGAACGTGTTAATGCGGTCAGACAAGGTCATGAAATTTTTGGCGAGCGGGTTTTGACAACTCCGTTGCACTATGCCTATTTGAAAATTGCGGATGGTTGCAACAATCATTGCACATACTGCCTGATCCCGAAAATACGCGGGAAATATCGGTCTTATCCGATGGAAAACCTGATTGCCGAAGCGGAAGGTTTGGGTGATTTATCGGAGCTTATTTTAGTTGCGCAGGACACAACGCGCTACGGAACGGATGAAGCGGGCAAAAGCAGGATCGTGGAATTGATACAGCGGCTCTCAGCGTTGGAAAACATACAAAAGATACGTCTTTTGTATTGTTATCCGGACGTGATAGACGATGATCTGATCGAAGAGATTGCAAGGAATGATAAAGTTCTGAAATACCTTGACATACCTTTTCAGCACAGCGAAGATCGAATTTTGAAGTTGATGAATCGCAAAGGTACGCGGGCAGAATATCTGTCACTTCTTCAAAAGTTGCGGACCCGTATACCGGGAATTGCCATTCGCTCGACTTTTATTGCCGGATTTCCCACGGAGGCAGAGGAGGAAGCGGCGGCGCTTGCATCTTTTTTGCGGGAAGCGAAACTTACGAACTGCGGTTTTTTCGCATATTCTCGGGAACCGGGAACGCCTGCATATAAATTAAAAGGACAAATACCGCAAAGAATAAAAGATAAAAGAGTAAAGGCATTGTATGCTGTACAGCAAGAAATTTCCGGTGAATTTTTGCAAGAAAAAATCGGAAAAACGATCGATGTGCTTTGTGACGGGATCGATTATGAATCTGGGATGTTTGTCGGCAGAGCGTATTGGAGTGCGCCGGAAATAGACGGAAAGGTTTATTTCCATTCCTCTTTTGCAG
Organism: uncultured Bacillota bacterium; assembly: GCA_949287105.1. Classification (GTDB taxonomy): domain Bacteria; phylum Bacillota; class Clostridia; order Christensenellales; family Borkfalkiaceae; genus Borkfalkia. The sequence goes on along the minus strand of CASEFE010000104.1, from coordinate 6,343 downwards.
GACAGGGCGAGGTATATAAAGTGAAAATAACGGAAGCGGACAGCTATGATCTGTTCGGAAAAACGGAGGAATATCAAGAATGAATTTGCCCAATAAAATAACCGTTTCGCGTATTTGTTTGATACCGGTCTTTGCGGTCATCTTTTTTTTGGAGGTAATTCCGTACAACTATTTTATTGCCGCAATAGTGTTTGCTTTGGCGGCGAGTACAGATTTTCTGGACGGGCACATTGCGCGCAAGCGGGGGCTTGTTACAAATCTCGGTAAATTTCTTGATCCGATTGCCGACAAAGTATTGGTATCTACGGCGCTCATATTGCTGCTTGTTCGCCCGCAGACTTTGCTGGTACAGTGGCAAGGTGATTGGGTCATGATCTTTGCCGGTTTATGCGTGGCGATCATTTTGGCTCGTGAATTGATTGTAAGCGGATTTCGCATGGTCGCCGCGTCGACGGGACTTGTATTGGCTGCGGATAAAATCGGTAAAGTAAAAACGACGTTCCAGGATATTTCCATCGTATTTTTACTTGCGGGAACGGATTTTTTCGGGATTGTACGTGCAAGTGAGGTTATCAATGTGATCGGCATTGTATGTCTCGGAATTGCGACTATCTTGACGATTTGGTCGGGGTTATCATATATAATACGGAACAAAGCGGTATTGGAAGAGCAGAAACAATGAAGATTGCAGCCATCGCCGTCCGAAACAAACGGATTCGATATGACGGCAACGAATACGAGCCGGTGCTTTCCGCATTGACGGATACGGGGTATCCGGCAGATAAAGTATACATTTTGTCAGATGCGGACACGCATGAGTTTTTGCAAACTGTGATCGAATGCAAAAATTTTTTTGACAATGTAGTCGTTTTGGCAGAGCGTGATTTTCTTGCGGGGTTGCGTGCCAAAGCGTTAGAGCTTTTGAAGACGGAACCGTCAGCAGAAATATATCTGGAAACGGATAAAAATTTATTTTTCTTTGTTCCGTTTGGAAAGGAAGGATGTGCGGCGGTGAAAAGCAGCTGTGTTCCTTTGTTGGAAAAAAGAAGCGGAGAAAAGTTTGCGAGCGCGGTTTTTCGTGCGGTAGGAGTGCCGAGAGCCACGTTGACTGAAATAACGGAACAAGTTCGCGCGGCGGGGCAGGGAAAGCTGATTGTCAATGTAAGCGAGCAATTTGGTGATTTGCGGCTGGAAATCCTGTATAATGACAATGCGCCGAAAATGCTTGTGGATGAAGTATCGCGCATGATTGCAGACGGCTTAAAAGATTATATTTATGCAATTGATGATACCCCGTTGAACCGAAGGGTGTACGAACTATTAAAGCTTCGAGGTTCAAGATTAAGCATTGCGGAATCGTTTACGGGTGGCGGTGTGGCCAAGCGTCTTATTGAGGTTCCGGGAGTCAGCGAAGTATTGTTTGAAAGTGTGGTGGCATACTCGAACGAATCAAAAATCGGGCGATTGGGAGTTTTGCGGGATACGATCGAGAAACAGGGGGCTGTGTCCGACGAAACGGCGTACGAAATGGCGGCTGGGCTATTGGCGACGGGCAAATGCAACGTAGCGGTTGCGACGACGGGAATTGCCGGGCCGGGCTCTGACGGTACGGACAAGCCGGTCGGTTTGTGCTATATTGCGGCAGGTACGAGTGAAGCAATTTATGTTTACAAATATATTTTCAAGGGCGGGCGCGAAGAGATCAGTGAACGAGCGATCAACCAGGCACTGTACTTATTGGCAAAACAGATACGTTAAAAGCGGATATTTGAGTGAATTCGTGACGATTACGGTATAAATGCTGATTGAAAATAGGTAAACATTGCACAGGATGGACAAACGGAAAAGGGAATTGATTTACCGAAATCGGTAAACGGGAAATAGAAATACGAGAAGAGGTTATTTGCATGGACAATGAAAAATTGAAGGCACTGGATCAAGTGTTGGCGCAAATTGAAAAGCATTACGGAAAGGGCGCGATCATGAAACTGGGCGATGCAGCTGGAAATACGGACATCGAAGTGATTCCGTCCGGTTGTTTATCGTTGGATATTGCGCTGGGTATCGGCGGTTTTCCCCGTGGCAGAATCATAGAAATTTATGGACCGGAATCGTCCGGTAAAACGACGGTGGCATTGCATGCGATCGCGCAGACGCAGAAACAGGGTGGTATTGCGGCCTTTGTCGATGCGGAACATGCGCTTGACCCGGTCTATGCGAAAAAGTTGGGGGTTGATCTTGATAACCTGTATGTTTCTCAGCCGGATACGGGCGAACAGGCTCTTGATATTACCGATTCGCTTGTGCGAAGCGGCGCTGTCGATTTGATCGTTATCGATTCTGTGGCCGCATTGACGCCGAAAGCGGAAATCGAAGGGGATATGGGGGATTCGCACGTTGGTTTACAGGCTCGGCTCATGTCGCAAGCGCTTCGGAAGCTGACGGGATTTATCAATAAGTCCAAAACATGTGTTATATTTATTAACCAGTTGCGGGAAAAAGTGGGTATCATGTTCGGTAATCCGGAAACGACACCGGGCGGAAAGGCGTTAAAGTTTTATGCGAGCGTTCGGATCGATGTGAGAAAGGCCGATGCATTGAAAGACAGTGATGGGATCATGGGAAACCGTACCAAGGCGAAAGTTGTCAAGAATAAGCTTGCGCCTCCGTTCAAAACGGCTGAATTTGACATTTTGTATGGAGAAGGAATTTCACAGGAAGGGTGTATCATCGATTTGGGGACGGCTTGCAATGTGCTTGTAAAGAGCGGAGCCTGGTTTTCCTATGAAGGAGAAAAGGTTGCACAGGGCAGAGAACGGATGCGTGAATGGTTGAAAAACAATCCGGAAAAACAAAAAGAAATCGAAGAAAAGATAAGGGCGCTATATAAACCGGCCAAAGATGAACCGGTTTCAGCCGATGAAATAGACGGAGAAGGTGAATTATTGTAAATGAAGTACGGATTCGTAAAAGTAGCGGCGGCGACCCCGAGAATACAAGTGGCGGATGTGCGGTATAACTGTGAGCAGATCTGCCGTATGATATCGGATGCGGAAAAAGCAGGCGCGGAGCTGATTGTATTTCCCGAGTTAAGCATAAGCGGATATACTTGCAGAGATTTATTCGGTCAAGAAGTTTTGCTGCGCGCATCAATGAAGGCGTTGAAAGAGATTGCCGCCGTAACAAAAGGGAAAGAAATACTGGTGTTTGTCGGAGTGCCGATAGAAATGCACGGTGTATTGTATAATTGTGCCGCCGCCGTCAATGCCGGGAAAATTCTGGCGCTTATACCGAAGCGTCATCTTCCCAATTACGCAGAATTTTACGAAAAGCGGAATTTTCAGCCGTATACGGGTGAAAACGCGATGTTTTGTCTGGACGGAGAGACAATACCTTTTGGCAATAAAATATTGTTTCAGAGTTTAACGGATTCCGATTTTACGGTCGCTGCGGAAATTTGCGAAGATCTATGGGTTCCTGCGCCGCCGTCGATCGGGCATGCGGTTGCAGGTGCAAATATCATTGTAAACCTGTCTGCGAGCGATGAGACGGCAGGGAAGGCAGAATATAGGCGGCTGCTTATACAAGCGCAATCGGCGAAGATTGTGGCGGGATATGTATATGCAGATGCAGGAGACGGCGAATCGACGACAGACATGGCTTTTTCCGGACATAATATTATTTGCGAAGAAGGGACGATCTTAGCGGAGAGTAAGCCGTTTCAAAACGGCATTCTCTATTCCGAGATAGATGTAAATAAGCTTGCGTTTGAACGCAGGCGCATCAATACCTTTTATGACGGGGCAGACAGAACAGGATATCTGACGTTGAGTTTTATAGCCGGAAGTAAAGATATCGCATTGAGCCGTGAAATAGTAAGTTTACCCTTTGTTCCGCAAAGCGATGCGGCATTGGATGAGCGCAGCGAAGTGATTTTGTCTATACAGGCAGCGGGCCTTAAAAAGCGGTTGGAACACACGCGGGCGGCAAAAGCTGTGCTTGGTATTTCCGGCGGGTTGGACAGTGCGCTTGCGTTGCTCGTGACAGTGCGGGCATTCGGACAGTTGCATAAAAAGAGCGAAGATATCGTTGCTGTAACAATGCCGTGTTTCGGTACGACCGATCGGACCTTGCATAATTCAATGCGTCTAATGCAAGGTTTGGGGGTTACATTCCGGAGGGTTGATATAGCCGATTCGGTGCGCCAGCATTTTAAAGATATCGGGCACAATGAAAAAGTTCGGAATGCGGCATATGAAAATGCACAGGCACGCACACGGACGCTTGTTCTGATGGATATAGCCAATGATGAAAACGGGCTTGTCGTCGGAACGGGTGATTTATCCGAACTGGCGTTGGGTTGGGCGACATACAACGGGGATCATATGTCTATGTACGGAGTCAATGCTTCGGTACCGAAAACATTGGTCAGACATTTGATTCGACATGAAGCAGAAAGGCTTGGCGGTGATGTACGGGAAGTTCTTTTAGATATTCTGAATACCGAGATCAGTCCGGAATTGTTGCCGCCGGAAGAAGGGAAGATAGCACAGAAAACAGAAGAATTGGTAGGTCCGTATGAGTTGCATGATTTTTATCTATATAATGCAATTCGGTGGGGATTTCCGCCTTCGAAAGTGTATTTTCTTGCCCGGCATGCTTTCGGAAAAAAATATGACGATGCAACGCTGAAAAAGTGGTTGAAGAATTTTTATAAGAGGTTTTTCTCACAGCAATTCAAGCGTTCCTGCTTGCCGGACGGAGTGAAAGTGGGGTCAGTGTCGTTGTCACCGCGCGGGGATTGGAGGATGCCTTCGGACGCGTCGGTAGCTTTATGGATGGATGAAGTTGATAAATTATAAAAAAGTTTCGGCTTAGTTATCGGCCGAAACTTTTTTATATAGTAAGCTTTATAATTATGGTCGAGTCATTGACTTTCCTGCCAAAATCGTGTATAATTAAAGAGGTATAAATGAAAAGGGCATAAAATGTCTTTTAATAATTTATATACAGTTTATCTCACAGGAGGCTTTGTATGTTTTTGAACAAGAGCTCCCTGTTTCTTGCAAGCAGTGTCCCGTCATGGGTCATTATAGTGCTTGCCGTCGCTATTGTGGCAGTCGGAGCAGCCGCTTTTTTCCTCGGTAAATTGTTCTTTAAAAAGAACACGGCGAAAAAGTTGGGCGAGGTCGATCAAAGGATCAAAATGATGCTGGAAGAGGCGGAAGCCGAAAGCAAAGCATTAAAAAAAGAAGCTATATTAGAGGCTAAGGAACAGGACTTAAAGCTGCGCAACGAATTTGAGCGCGAAACAAAGGAAAAACGAGCGGAATTGCAGAGATCGGAACAACGTATCATGCAAAAAGAAGATAATCTCGATAAAAAAGAGGATGCGTTGCAAAAGAAGTCTGATTCGCTTGAACAACAGCAAAAAAACCTGCAAAAACGTGAAGAAGACATTAAAAAGATGCAGGAAAAGGTCAATCATCAGCACGATCTGATGGTTCAGGAATTGGAAAAGGTAGCACAGCTTACGAGAGAAGAGGCAAAAAAGTTGCTGACAGAAAATATTCTTGAAGAGACGCGGCATGATGTTGCTTTGCAGGTTCGTAATATAGAACAGGAAGCGAAAGACGAAGCGGAATTAAATGCCAAAAAAGTGATCAGTCTGGCGATTCAGCGCTGTGCGAGCGATCATGCATCCGAAATTACCGTTTCGGTAGTGCCGTTGCCAAACGATGACATGAAAGCGCGGATCATCGGCCGAGAAGGGCGCAACATTCGTGCGATCGAGAATGCTACCGGTATAGAGCTCATTATTGACGATACACCGGAAGTGGTGATATTATCCGGCTTTGATCCTGTGCGCAGGGAAGTTGCGAGACTTTCGTTGGAAAGACTTATAAGTGACGGCCGTATTCATCCTGCCCGCATAGAAGAGACAGTTGAAAAAGTCAGAAAAGAGTTGGATCAGCAGATCAAAGAGAACGGCGAAGCTGCGATGTTTGAGGTCGGGATATTTGGTTTGCACCCCGAATTGATCAAACTTTTAGGTCGGTTAAAATACAGAACGAGCTATGGACAGAATGTTTACAGGCATTCTATCGAAGTAGCGCAACTGGCCGGCATGATGGCTTCGGAGCTGGGACTGGATGTCACATTGGCAAAACGCGCGGGTTTATTGCATGATATAGGCAAAGCGGTCGATCATGAACAGGAAGGAACGCATATCCAGATCGGTGCCGATATAGCCAAGAAGTATAAAGAGAGCAATAATGTTGTCAATGCGATTATGGCGCACCATGGCGACGTAGAGCCTAAAACCATTGAAGCGGTACTGGTT
>CASEFE010000103.1 GCA_949287105.1 uncultured Bacillota bacterium | reverse complement strand
GGCTTTATGCAGCAGGTGGATACGCCGCAGAACTTGTACGATTATCCGATCAACCAGTTCGTTGCGGGCTTTATCGGTACACCGCAGATGAACTTCTTCCCCGCAACGATCATGCAGGAGAAGGGTAAGACGTATATTGAATTTATGAACAACAGAATTCTTCTTCCGAAATCGGTGGAAGCGCGTATCCGCAACATTGAAGATTACGCCAACACCGGTAAACCCGTGACTCTCGGCGTTCGTCCGGAAGACATTCACGAGGAAGAGAATTTCATAGCGGCTTCGCCCGACACGGTCATAAAGACTTTTGTCGAAGTTGTTGAAAAGCTCGGTGCAGAGACATTGATTTACTGCAAACTCGATTTTGTGGAAGGGGAAGAGGCGAATACGGTTATCGGCGATTCCAACAACATGATCGCAAAGATCGATTCGCGTAGCAATGTTGTCCGCGGCGAAGTAATCGAATTGGCTTTTGATGCTCGTCATATTCATTTGTTTGACGGAACGACGGAAATGTCCTTGCTTGCTCGTGACGAAGGATATGAGGTTACGCCTGAAAATGAAGTGTCCTCCGCATTTGTTCCTTTGACGCCGCAGGAGATGCAGGCTATCATCGAAAAAAACCGCGTAGTGACCAAGGAAGAGAAGAGGGCAATGCGCCGCGAAGCGCGTGCGGCTGAACGCAAAGAGCGCATGGAAGCGAAAGCGGCCATGATGGCACAGAGCGAAGAGAATGTTGCCGGCGCGGAAGAAGTTCCCGTAGCGCCTGTTGTGGAAGAACCTGTAGAGGCTGCTCCGGTTGAGGCGGAACAGGCTCCGGTCGAAACGGCAGAAGCGCCCGTTGAGAAGAAGGAAGAGGCAGCTCCCGCTCAGGAGAAGAAACCTGCTGCAAAGCGCACAAATTCCGGTTCTAAGAATAATTCCAAATCCAAGAAAAACTGATCAGAACTGAACAGTTCGAAAGAAAACTCCCCGTTGTTTGCGGGGAGTTTTTTTGGAGAATTTGCTGTTTTGGCGTGAATATGCTTGCATTTGCGGCAGTGACGCGGTATAATCGTACCCTATTAACGGATCGTAAGTAACAAAATGCGGCAGAGAGGATAAAACGAGAATGGAAGAAATTTTGCATGTCACGCTCCATGCTTTTCTTGACAGCCTAAAAGTATTTCCTTTTTTATTTTTAATGTATGTCATCATAGAGTTTTTAGAGCATAGCACGAATATTACAAAGAATGAAAATATTTTGCGCGGCAGGCTGGCACCGTTGATCGGTGCGGCGACGGGGATCATTCCGCAATGCGGTTTTTCGGTGATGGCTGCCAAACTGTATGATAAAAAGTTGATTCGGACCGGCGCTTTGCTGTCGGTGTTTTTTGCGACCAGTGACGAGGCGGTGGTTTTGTTGTTGTCGAGCGGGAACGGCAAGGCGGCGATTTCGGTTATGCCGCTGATTGCTATTTTGTTTTGTGTGGCGGTAATTTCCGGATACGTGTGCAATATACTGGCGCGCGGCGAAACGCTTTTGGAACTTTCGGAAGGGGAAGAGATACACGGAACGCCTTGCGGACATGATCATGAACAGGATTCGCCGATCAAGCGGTATTTGCTTCATCCGCTCACGCATGCTCTTGAAATTTTTGTCTATGTATTGATCGTGAACCTCATATTCGGGTTTGCGATGCACTATGCGGAAGAATCCATTGCGAATTTTTTGCAGAGCAGTTACTGGTTCCAGCCCTTGTTTGCGGCGGCAGTCGGATTGATTCCGAATTGCGCATCGAGCGTGATCGTGGCGCAATCGTATGTTTTAGGGCATCTTTCTTTTGCGGGAATGGTTGCGGGGCTTTGTACGAATGCGGGGTTAGGCTTTGTCATTCTTTTCAAAAACGTCAAAAAATGGCGCCGTAATCTTTTGCTGTTGATCGTTTTATATGCGGTTGGCGTTGCGGTAGGGTATGCAGTCGGCGGCATTATGGCGGCGATCGGACTGTAATCAATGCAAAGGATAAAAACATAAAAGAAAATGAAAAAATACGGTTTGCCGAAGATAAAGAAGGCAGGCCGTTTTTTTATCAATAAAGATGTTTTTATAAAAAGGATTGCAATGATTTATAAGATAAATGTTCATATTGCAAACAAAGCGAGTGTTTAAGAACGGGAATTTTTTTAAAGCAGTTGAAAAAAGTGTTTTTTTATGGTATCATAAATATAGATTTGGGGAGCCGGATCGGGTGATTTGTATTCGGCTCAAAGAGGAAGCATCCGTGCAGAATTCTAAATAACGGGAGATCAATATGAAGATCGGAGAAGTTGCAAAATTATTAAACGCGGAGGTATTGTGTTGCGAAGACCGTCTTGATACGGAAATCCACACTGCTTGCGGCTCGGACATGATGAGCGATGTACTTGCGTATGTAAAGGATCAGTCTGTGCTTTTGACAGGTTTACTGAATCCGCAGGTCGTGCGCACGGCAGAAATGATGGATATGCTCTGTATTGTATTTGTGCGCGGCAAACGTCCGGAAGAATCGGTCATAGAACTTGCCAGAGAAAAGGGGATTGTTTTACTGACCACCGAAAAGCGATTATTTGTTGCCTGCGGTATACTTTATACGCATGGGTTGGGCGGTTGATATGGAGTGCATCAGGCTTGAATATGATGTGGACGGTGAAAATTTTGCATCGGCGGGAAACGCGAGCGAAAGTGTAAAGCGCACATTGAAGCAAATGGGTGTATCCCCCGAGTCGGTGCGTCGGGTGGCGATAGCCATGTACGAAGGGGAGATCAACATGGTGATCCATGCACACGGCGGACGGGCGGAAGCGGAAATTTATCCGGATCATATCGATATTTATCTGAAAGACAAAGGCCCCGGGATTGCAGATTTAGAGCTTGCAATGAAAGCGGGATGGTCCACGGCGTCGGAAAATATCCGCAGTCTTGGTTTCGGCGCGGGAATGGGCTTGCCGAACATGAAAAAATACAGCGATGAAATGAAAGTGGATTCCGTTGTTGGCGTCGGAACGACTGTGTTTTTGCGGATACGGTTCTGAAACGCGGTTGAAAAGAAAGTTCACTATTTTTTGAAAAAAAAGCAATAAAGAAAAGATTCTTGAATGGGCGAACATTTAGTAACCAACGCCGAAGAATTTTACGGATACGGGAAAGAATGATGAGAGGAAAGGATATGCCTACATTGAAGACAGTCGTTTTAGACAGCGAGAAATGTATCGGTTGCATCACATGTATGCGACGATGCCCGACCGAAGCGATACGCATCGAAAACGGCAAGGCAAAAATTTTATATGATAAATGTATCAATTGCGGGGAATGTGTACGTAGTTGCAAGGGCGGAGCAAAGAGACCGGTGTATGACAGCTTTGAACTTGTCGGGAGTTACCGTTATAAGATCGCGTTGCCTTCGCCGTCTCTTTTTGGGCAGTTCAATAATCTGGACGATCCCAATTATGTAATTGAAGGGCTGTTGGCACTCGGATTCGATGAGGTGTTTGAAGTCGGTTTAGCGGCGGAACTTGTGACCGATTGCACACAAAAACTGATGGAAAAGCAGACTTTGAAAAGGCCGGTGATCAGTTCGGCTTGTCCTGCGGTGGCGGAGCTGATTTTGTTGAAGTATCATGAGTTGAAAGACCATTTGCTCAATGTCTACGCTCCCGCGAAGATCGCCGCAAAACTTGCAAAAAAGCAGGCTCTTGCCAAAGGAATACCTGCCGATGATATCGGTATTTTCTTTATATCTCCTTGTCCGGCAAAAGTTTATTCTCTGCACAAAGAGGAAGTTTCCAACGACAAATACATCTCGGGTGTTCTTTCGCAGAGTGACACTTATTTTCGTCTCGTAGATAAAATGAACAAGATCAAAAATCCGCGTAAGCTTGGAAAGTGCGGCTATTCGGGGCTTGGCTGGGGCAGTTCGGGCGGGGAAAGCAATTCGCTCGGGCTTGGAAACTACATACATTGTTCGGGCGTAAGAAATGTTTTAGGTATACTTACAGAAATGAGCGACGGAAAGCTCGACGGCGCGGATTTTGTAGAACTGAATATGTGTCCCGGCGGATGCGTGGGCGGTGTTCTGAATGTGGAAAATCCGTTTATAGCGCGTAACAGGATGCGGCAACTGGCGGAAAAGATCAAAATTCCGCCGGCTACGATGGAACAATACGGGCTGGACGAAAGTTTCTTTATTTGGGACAAGGCACCGGAATTGTCTACTTCATTCCAGCTTGACACCGATCGTTTTGCGGCGATGCAGAAGCTGATGCAGGTAGAGGAATATCTGAAAAAATTGCCGGGAATCGATTGCGGTGCATGCGGTGCGCCGACATGTCGGACGCATGCGGAAGACGTCGTAACAAGCGGCGGAATTTTGGATTGCGTTAAATTGAGGGAAATCAAATGATTGTTTCAGAATTTGCGCAAAAGAGCGGATAT
>CASEFE010000102.1 GCA_949287105.1 uncultured Bacillota bacterium | reverse complement strand
TGGAGCTACTGGCCGGACTTGAACCGGCGACCTGCTGATTACGAATCAGCTGCTCTACCGACTGAGCCACAGTAGCGTTATCAAAAACAAAAAGATAAGCTGTCTGAAAAAAAATCAGCTTATTTATTATAGCATATTTACAAAAAAAATCAACCGTTTTTATTGGTTTTCTAAAAAAAACCCAAAATAAAAAAAGTTTAAACTTTATTGGTTAAAAAAGCAAAAGGCATAAATGAACTTAAAAAATTATTCGAGTATACCGGTTTCTTTTACCGAATCGGCATAGGCGGAAGGAGTCATGTTCGTTATTTGACGAAACTGTTTAGAAAAATATTGCGGCGTATCATAACCGAGCATATCGGCGATATTGGCGATGGAATAATCGCTATCGGAAATAGGTTTTTTTGCTTTATCGATTTTTAAGGCAATAAAAAATTGCATGATGCTGCAACCGGTTTCTGCTCTGAAAATATGTTGGAGCCATGCCGGCGAATAACCGAAACGATAGGAAATTGTCTGCATCGTGAGTTGTTTATCGACATTATCTTGAAGGAAAGAAATCAGTTGTTGCGCTACGGTATTGTGAGCTTTTGATGGAAGGATTTCCGTATATTCAACGGAATTGCAAATTGTTAAAAGAAGATTTTCCAAACAATTTCGAATAAGTTGAACGGAAGAGGGGGGAGCGTCCGAGCGAAGTTTTAATTCATATTGATATACCCGATTCAGGGGAGAAGAAAAAGCTTTTCGGCTTTCGGAAAGGATAATACGTAAAAATTGTTTTGCTGTTTGATCTAAGATAAGCGGTCTACCAGCTGATTTACGTAAAGGTTCAAGATTGCCGTCGAATCCGGTTACGATGACATTTGTTTCGGTTTTATCAGGCTGAACATTATGGAAATGATTTGGACAATGCAAAAAAGCTTGTCCTTGAGATAGGATAAATTCCTTGTCTTGATCTAAGATACGGACTTTTCCGGAATCGCAGAAAATAAGTTCCCAAAAATCATGAGATTCTCCCTCGAAGGAAAAATTTTTTAGGTAAGCAAAGTAATGGAGAGAATATAATTGATCGACGGAAATAAAATTTTTCAGTTTTGCGGGAATATAATTTTGGTTCATAGTTACCTCTTCAAAGACATTATAGCATATAAAAAAAGAAAGAGTATCGTATTTTATAAAAAAAAGAGTGTTTTTTGTTGCGTAGAAGGCAAAAGAAATGATATAATGAAAGAAAAAAGAGGCATGAGACATGAACACAACATATGATTTTCAGAACATTTTTTCACATTTTTCCATTGAAGGCGAATTAACGGAATGCGAGCGGTATGGGGAAGGGCTCATCAACGAAACATACTGCATGACAGTAAATTGCCGAGGTAATAATGTGCGGTATATCTTACAGCGTATCAATCATCGTTTGTTTAAGGAAGTAGACAAATTGATGCAAAATATCGAGTTGGTCACGGAATGCAGCCGCAAAAGCGTGTTAGCGCGGGGAGGGGATCCTGAACATGAGTGCTTGAATCTTATTCGCACGAAAGAAGGAAAATCATATTATTGTGACGGAACGAATTATTTTCGCGTATATAAATTTATAGAAAATGCAATAGTATTAAATATAGTGCGTACGCCGGAAGATTTTTACGAATGTGCGGTAGCCTTTGGCGATTTTGCGAATCTGCTTTCGACATTTGATGCGTCAAAGTTGTATGAAGTTTTGCCGAATTTTCACAACACGAAAATCCGCTATAAGAACTTTGTAAACGCGGTGGAAAAGAATATTGCAGGGCGCAAAGATGAGGTTCAAAAAGAAATTGATTGGGTAATTGCGCACAAAGATTTATGCGGAAAGCTTGTGGATAAATTGGAATCAGGGGAACTTCCGTTGCGTGTGACGCATAATGATACGAAGTTGAACAATGTAATGTTGGATGCAAAGACGGGGAAAGCGGTTGCGGTCATCGATTTAGATACGATAATGCCGGGATTATTGGCATATGATTTTGGTGATTCGATTCGTTCGGGGTGCAATTCGGCGGCGGAAGATGAACCGGAAACTTCTAAAGTGCATTTCAGGTATGATTTATACGAAACATATTTGCGCGGGTATTTATCGTCGGTCGGTAAAACCATAACGGAAGAAGAGAGAAAGAGTCTGCCTGTGGGTGGAGTTTTGATGACATATGAATGCGGAATGCGTTTTTTAACCGATTATTTGGAAGGAGATACATATTTTCGGACGATGCGAAAAGGTCAAAATCTGGACCGTGCAAGAACACAGTTCAAACTTGTAGATGAAATGTTGGAAAATTTCGATAGAATGGAAAAAGCCGCACTTACAGAAGGCAGAAATTAAAGAGGCAGAAGGGCGGAGAATTAAATCGGGGATCAGGCGGAAAAACCGCTTTGAAAAAGCCATAAAAGGAGGTCTGAAATGGAGAAAATACTTTTGACCGGTGGAGCCGGTTATATCGGAAGTCATACGTTGGTGGAGTTGCTCGAACGTGGCTATGAAGTTGCGATTGTCGACAATCTCAGTAATTCCTGTGAAGAAGCGCTGGCGCGGGTTAGGAAAATTACGGGAAAGGATTTCAGATTCTACAAAGCGGATATACGTGATCGTGCGGCGATGGAGAAGATTTTTTCTGAAAATCAATTTGATTCCGTAATACATTTTGCGGGGTTGAAGTCAGTCGGGGAAAGTTGCCGCATGCCTCTTGAATATTATGACAACAACATATCCGGAACGTTGGTTCTTTTGGAAACGATGCGTGCGCATGGTGTAAAGAAGATTGTATTTTCTTCATCGGCGACAGTATACGGAGTCCCGGAGAAATTGCCGCTGACAGAAGAATGCAAGACGGGCGGAACGACAAATCCGTACGGGACATCGAAGTATTATCTGGAAGGGATTTTGACGGATCTGTACAAATCTGATAACGAATGGAACGTGATTCTTCTTCGTTATTTTAATCCTGTCGGTGCGCATGCGAGCGGCATGATCGGTGAAGATCCGAAAGGAATTCCGAACAATCTGATGCCGTATGTAGCGCAGGTTGCGACAGGAAAGCTTCAAAAAATCAATATTTTTGGCAATGATTACCCGACAAAAGACGGAACAGGTGTTCGGGATTATATACACGTGGTAGATCTGGCTTTGGGGCATATAGCGGCAATTGAAGGTTGCAAGGATGCAGGGGTTCATATCTATAATCTCGGTACCGGAGTTGGATACAGTGTATTGGATATGATCCATGCTTTTGAAAAAGCGTGCGGAAAGGAATTGCCGTATGAATTTTGTCCCAGAAGGAGCGGAGATGTCGCTTCATGCTTTGCGAATTCAGATAAAGCGAATAAGGAACTTGGTTGGAAAGCGAAGTATGGAATCGAAGAAATGTGTCGGGATCAGTGGAACTGGCAGAGCAAGAATCCGACGGGGTACGTTAAATAGAAGTAAAAAGCACGCTGTAAGGCGTGCTTTTTTAATGGAAGGAAAATAAAGGTAACGAGAATTTCACGGATGGGCGAAAAAAAGCGGGAAAGGGTTTTGGAAAATATAAAAATTCTTGACAAGAAATAAATTATATGATATTATAATAAAAAATAGGAAAGAAAACGCAAAGACGGGGAGGAGTAACCGTACGGGAACGTAGCAGAGAGAGAACGGCAGGTGTAAGTTCTCACGTGAGTGCGGTGAAGGTAGCCCTTGAGCGGCGAACCGAAAGGAAACGAGTAGGCTTCGACGGTATTTTCCGCCGTTATAGGGAAAGCGGTATCGACGCCAAAGGTGTCCGTATCGGCTGAGAGCGGGATTTTTGTCCCGAATTCGGGTGGTAACACGGTTATTAACAATCGCCCCGAACGGTTAAAGACCGTTCGGGGCGTTTTTTGTGTGCTGAAATGGTTTAAGTCTATAAGACGGGAGGAATCACAATGAAGATCAAAGGAACGCAGTTATTTGTAAAGGCGCTTATAGAGGAAGGCGTGGATACGTTGTTTGCATATCCCGGAGGGATGGCGATAGATCTGTTTGATGCGTTGTATGGTGAAACAGATTTCCGCGTTGTGCTTCCGCGGCATGAGCAGGGGCTTGTGCATGCAGCGGACGGTTACGCGCGGGCTACAGGTAAAACGGGGGTATGTCTTGTTACGAGTGGGCCGGGTGCGACCAACCTTGTTACGGGAATAGCCACGGCAAATTACGACAGTGTTCCGCTGGTCTGTTTTACGGGGCAGGTTCCCACGAATCTGATCGGAAACGATGCGTTCCAGGAAGTAGATATTGTGGGAATATGCAGGAGCATCTGTAAATATGCTGTGACAGTGCGCCATCGGGAGGATCTCGGTCGCATCATAAAAGAAGCGTTTTATGTGGCAAGAACGGGAAAACCCGGGCCGGTTATAGTCGATTTACCAAAGGATATCCAACAGGCGCTCGGATCGGACGAATATCCTTCGGAAGTGTCTATGCGCGGATACAAGCCTTCTTCAGGGGTGCATATGGGGCAGTTGAAGAAGGCTGCGGCGATGTTAGAAACAGCAAAACGTCCGTTGTTTTTGGTCGGGGGCGGTGTAAACATATCGAATGCAGGCGCGGAAATGACTATGCTTGCGGAAAAGCTTCGCATACCGGTTGTAAGTACGGTAATGGGAAAGGGGGCTCTGCCCTCAGATCACCCCATGTATATCGGGAATATGGGTATGCACGGGAACATTGCGTCCAATGTTGCGGTTACGGAATGCGACTTGCTTTTTTCGATCGGAACTCGGTTCAATGATCGTATCACGGGAAAACTGAGCGAATTTGCTAAGGACGCAAAAATCGTTCATATTGATATAGATGCAGCGTCTATATCGCGGAATATTGTTGTGGATGTACCGATTGTTGCAGATGCGAAAGAGGCGATCGGAAAATTGTTGGAAATTGTTACGGAACCGAAACGGAGCGGCGAATGGTTGGAACGGTTGCAGGCGCTGAAAAAAGAAAAACCGATCCAAATCGTATCAAAGGCTCCGCTGACGCCGCAGGATATTATACAAGAAATCAATGAAATCTTCCCCGAAGTCATAGTTTCAACGGATGTAGGGCAGAATCAGATGTGGACGACGCAATTCATTCAGTTAAAAGGCAAGAGTCGGCTGCTTACATCGGGAGGCCTTGGAACAATGGGATACGGATTACCGGCGGCAATCGGAGCAAAACTTGGCAGGCCGGATATGCCTGTCGTGTGTATATCGGGGGACGGCGGATTTCAGATGAACGAACAGGAGCTTGCTACGGCGGTATGCGAAGAGTTGCCAGTCATCATATGTATACTGAACAATTCTTATCTTGGGAATGTACGTCAATGGCAGGAAATGTTTTACGGTAACCGATATTCGTGTACATGTCTTCGGAAGAGAGTGAGTTGTGCTAAGTGGTGTTCTTCGCCGGAAGGGAAATGTCCGCCGTATATACCGGATTTTATAAAACTGGCTCAATCGTATGGAATAGAAGGAATCCGTGTAACAAAGAGGGAAGAAATGCGGGATGCATTTATGCGAGCTAAGAAGAACACCAAGATGCCGACGTTGATCGAGTTCATTATTGACAGTAAAGAAGAAATTCTGCCTATGGTTCCGGGTGGAAATGCGCTTTCTGAGATGGTCACCGAAGTAAAAAAGGAGGAAAAATAATGATGGCGACGGAAAAGAAGAGATGGTTATCGCTTTTTGTTGAAAACGATGTCGGCGTTCTTGCGAAGATAGCCGGGTTATTTTCGGGAAAATCTTATAATTTATTGAGTTTGACGGTGGGCGAAACGGAAGATCCGACGGTTTCTCGTATGACCATCAGTCTGGTCGGTGACGACAAGACATTTGAACAGATCAAGAAGCAATTAAACCGCAGTGTAGAAGTCATCAAAGTTTTGGATTTTACGGAATTGCCGATCCATAAAAAAGAAATTCTTTTCATCAAATTACATAGTTTGAAAAAGGATGAAATGGAAGAGGTAATGCGTTCGGCGGCAGTGTTCGGAATAACTGTTTGCGATTATGATCGGAATTCGCTTGTTTTGGAAAGTTTGAAAACGGAATCCAAAAACAGCGACGTATTAAAATATTATAAAAAATACTACGCAACGCGGATGGAAGCGGTGCGTGGCGGGTCTGTGGCGATTGAATCGGTAAGTCGCAGTGATCGTTAAAAAAAGCCTGCTCAGCAGGCTTTTTTTTTATAATTTGGGGGAATAAACAGTTAAAAGACGTCGATTTTGAATTTGTTATTTAAGAAAATTGTTTGAACAGGCGGATAAATTTTAATCAAGCAACTGCATACAATACTTGTATGCAAGGAATTAAAGTTATCATCAACGATTCGTTCAAGAAAGTGCGGAAAACATTTTCCTATCTGTCTTCGAAAAAATATACAACGCTTGCGGGCACGATGGCATTTTTTTTGGTTATGTCAGTAGTCCCTTTTTTGTTTTGGCTGACGATTATTTTCGGACGTTTGAATATTGATTATACCTATCTTTTTGACTTGGAAATTTTCAAAGAAGTAAAAGATGTTCTGATTTTTTTTCGTGAATCGGCGCAAAGTGCTACGGCCGGAGCTTCGATCATTTTATTGATTACGACATTGTATTCTTCCACGACCTTATTTTATCATATGCGCAGAAGCGGCGAAATAATCTATGAGAGCCGCCGGAGAAAGGGGAGCATTGTCTTGCGCCTTTCAGCGCTTGTTCTCATATTTATTGTGATGCTGGTGCTTGTTTTGGGCGTTGCGATGCTTATGTTGGGAAGTGCGTTTTTGCGGCGAATTTTGCCTTCGCTAATAGCACAGGTGGCGGTATACGCGTTGGTGGGGTTGGTCGCTTTTGCACTTATTTTGCTGTTGAATTTATATATTTGTCCTTATCGGATCGGGGTACGGAATGCAATTTGGGGAAGTTTACTTACATTGCTTTTAGGCGGATTGGCTTCGTTTGGGTTTACTCTGTACGCAAATTTCAGTTCCTTGGAAAAATTGTATGGGGCGGCGGTGTTTTTTATTTTGTTTTTATTATGGTTGTATTTATTGATGATCTGTTTTGTGATCGGAGTAATTTTGAATTGTTATCTGTTTGAAAAGGATGGAATGTCAAAAATAATACACAAAAAATTCTAAAAAAGAGTGAAACATTTGCAAAACCGATCAAGAATATTGTATAATAACGCTATGCCGATGCATAGGATGCGGCAAGAATCCAATAAAGGGAAGGAAAAAGGAAAGATGTATCAATTATTTTGTGATTCAAACTGTGAGTTGTGGTATACGGAAATAGAAAAGTTTCATTTGAAATTTATTTCGATGCCGTACGTGCTGGACGGGCAGGAATATTATTATGATTTGGGTAAGGAAACTGATTTTAAGCATTTTTATAAGCGCATGCGGGAAGGCGCGGTTCCGGTGACTTCTGCCATCAATGAACAAAATTATATTGATTATTTTGAGCCGGATCTGAAAGCAGGGAAGGATATTTTTTATATTACCTTTTCGCACAAACTATCGGCGACATTTAACAGCATGGATCGTGCAATTGCGACTTTAAAGGAGCAATATCCCGATCGGGTGATTCGCACGTTTGACACCAAAGCGATCAGTCTGGGCGCAGGTTTTCAGGTATATTACGCTGCGCAGAAATATGCGGAAGGCGCTTCGATGGACGAGCTTGAAGCATTTTTGGAAAATATGCGTGAGCATACAGCGACTTATTTTGTTGTAGATGATTTGGTCTATCTGAAGCGCGGCGGGCGGATTTCGGCTTTGACGGCAGCCTTTGGATCATTGCTCGGCATAAAGCCCATGCTTAAAATTATGCCGGACGGTTCACTGGAAAGCGTAGGGAAAATCAAAGGTGCAAAAAAAGTTTACAGTGAATTCATAAGAATGATGCATGAACTTGATTGCGATATCGAAAACTATGAAGTAGAAGCAATTCATGCAGACTGTGAAGAATTTTGCCAAGGGTTTGTACAGGCATTGAAGAAAGAATTTGGAGAAGGCATCAATGTACACAGTCAGTTTGTGGGACCCGTCATCGGATCGCATTGTGGACCGGGTACATTGGGTGTCATATTTTACGCAAAAAATAAATAGAGAAGAACCTTGAATAAAAAAGTATTTTTTTCAATTTTATTAAGTTTTAGTATTTCGTTGCTGCCGATATTGAGCGGCTGTTCGAAAGAAGAAACATATTATGTGGAATATTCTCTTTCGCAGGAATTTTATGTGGAAGGAGAAAGGCTTTCTCAGCGGGAGCGGGAAGTGTTGCAAGCCGATATAACGATACTGCTTCAGGAGATTGAAGATGCGGTAAGTACGGAGAAGAAAGAGAGCGATCTTTTTCGTATCGGAAAAGCGGAGGCAGGGCAAAAGGTTTCGGTCGGAGAGCATGTGAGTGCTTTATTAAATGTATCCGAAAGCTTATATCAGGCTACGGGCGGCGCTTTTTCTCCCGCTCTTTATAATTTAAGTGAGCTTTGGGGATTTACTCCCGAATTTGAAGGACGTTATAACCAGCCTCGGCCGGAGCCGTCGGGAACGGAAATTGCAATGGCGCTCAACAACTCAAAATTTGATGATATTCATTTTTCGTCCGGGGAAGTAACAAAGTTAAACGGCAGCACAAAACTCGATTTTGGCGGTATAGCGAAGGGCTATATGAGTGACTGTGTGCGCAAATATTTTCAAAACAAATTTTCGGGAAAGAATATCGACGGGATAATTTCGGTTATGAATTCCAACATTGTATTGTTGGGAGAAAAACGACTGGGGAACACGACGCGAGGATATTCCGTAGCGATTGAAAATCCGCGCATACGTACGACAGACGTTGAAGAAGTAGCCTTTGCGGTAGGGTTATCGGATGTAGCGATCTCAACCAGTGCGGATACGTATCGCTTTTATGTGAATAACGGGAAGATATACAGTCATATCATTAACCCGAAAACAGGCAAGCCTTCCAATAACGGTGTGATCAGCATTACAGTTTTTGTGCCACTTACTGTGGCGAATGCAAGTTCTGTTGCGGATGCTTTTTCGACAATGGGATTTTGTATGCCGCTTACGGAAGCTCTCAGCTTTTATGAAAAAAAATCAGAAGAGAGCGGGATCGGTGCTGTGGTAGTTACATCAGATTTTCATTATTATGTCGTAGGAAATTACGATATTTTGTCCCGCAGAGAATATGCTGAATTAACAAAACCGGAAATTGCGGATACAATAGAAGACGTATTTGAGCGAACGGAAATTGAAGATGCATCCGACACGGTCGTGCCTGCACCGGAAGAAAGACAATACATTGAATATATTGAGGAAATGTTTGGATGAACGTGAAGGAGCATGTCACAGTAGAAAACGGAATGAAATATTTTAAGAAAGGGGACGTCTTTGTTTATATGGCGGCGCTTCTTTTGGTATTCGTTTTCGTATTTTTTGCGGTGATATATCCAAGAAATGCTGGTGACGTGTTTTATGTGTATTTTGAAGGCGAAAAAATTTTTTCCGCATCTCTTAAAGAAGATGCGGAATATTTGTTTTATGTAGATGGAAACAGGGGATATGTTGTACCCGTAAGAAAAATTGATTGTACAAGTTATAACGTGATTGAAGTAAAAGGTGGAAAGGTCGGGGTTCGGGAGGCTGATTGTCCGGACGGTACTTGTAAAATGCAGGGGAAAAAGAATTGGGGGGAGATTTTATGTCTCCCGCACAAAATGCGAATCGTTGTAAAAGGCGAAGGTTTAGAGAGCGATATATGAAAAATTCAATAAAACGGCTGGCGGCAGAGGGTATGTTACTGGCGGCGTCGAGCGTGGTCTTTTTGATAGAATCGCTGATACCTCCGTTATTGCCGATTGCGCCATATGTAAAAATAGGTTTGGCAAATATTTTTGTTATGTTAATTATCGTATGGTACGGGGCGAAAGAAGCTTTTGTTTTTGTTTTGGCAAAAAATCTTATGACGGCATTGGTTGTTCCGTTTGCTGTTATTTTTAACCTGGCGGGAAGCATAAGTTCTTATTTAGCCATGGTTGGATTATATAAGGCATTTGGGAAAAAACTCAGCCTTGTGTCTATAAGTGTGGCTGGGGCGATAATGAATAATATAGCACGAACAGCGGTGGCTGCGGTTTTAATGGAAACTCCGTCATTATTTGTAGAATTGCCATTTGTATGTGGGTTTGGGGTAGCGGCAGGAATAATTATTGGTATTTTAGTGATTTTATGTATAAAACATCTGCCGGAAGGATTGACAATTATCAAATAAAAATGTATAATATCTATCTGTAATGCTCAGATAATCAGAAAACGCAGAGATGGCGGAGCGGTCGAACGCGCACGACTCGAAATCGTGTTTACCCCCATAAGGGTAACAAGGGTTCAAATCCCTTTCTC
>CASEFE010000101.1 GCA_949287105.1 uncultured Bacillota bacterium | reverse complement strand
GTTTCGCAACTCTATTTTACCACAGATTTGTATGAACTCTTTTTTTCTTTAGGTGTTGCACTTAATAGTATAATTCACCCCAAAAATAAATAGGAAAGAGAAAATTGTTTCTCTTTCCTATTATAACAAAATTAAAATGAGTTGTAAATAGTTTTATTTATTTATTCTGTGGGATATCCGGAATCGTTGAAAATCCTTGTGCCAACGAAGCCTCATCCGGAATTGAATCTTTCATTGTTCCGTCATTATATTGCTTATACGCCGACATATCAAAATATCCTGTTCCTGTAAGGCCGAACAAAATCGTCTTTTCTTCTCCGGTTTCTTTGCATTTTAGCGCTTCATCGACAGCAACCCGAATTGCATGGCTCGATTCCGGCGCAGGCAAAATTCCTTCAATGCGCGCAAACATCTCCGCTGCTTCAAATACTTTCGTTTGCTCCACCGATACCGCACGCATATATCCTTGGTTATACAACGCCGATACAATCGGGCTCATCCCGTGATAACGAAGTCCGCCCGCATGATTCGCCGCCGGCATAAATCCGCACCCGAGCGTATACATCTTAGCCAATGGCGTGATTTTTGCGCTGTCACAAAAATCATAGACATATCTTCCGCGTGTCAATGACGGACAACTTGCCGGTTCAACGCCGATAAAATCAATATTATTTTTGCCTTGAATTTTTTCACCCATAAAAGGAGCGATCAAACCACCGAAATTGGATCCGCCGCCGCAACATCCTATGATCATATCCGGCGAAACCCCGTACTTTTCCATAGCAGCCTTGCTTTCCATTCCAATTACCGACTGGTGCAGAACAACATGGTCCAGGACACTACCCAATACATACCGGCAAGAATCTGATGTAACCGCCTTTTCTACCGCCTCGCTGATCGCACAACCCAAAGAACCGCCCGTACCGGGAAACTCTTTTAATATTTTTCTTCCTGCTTCCGTTGTGTCTGACGGAGATGCTACCACCTTAGCTCCGTAAGTGCGCATCACTTCTCGGCGATGCGGCTTTTGCTCACTCGATACTTTTACCATATAAACAGTCAGATCCAATCCGAAATAAGCACAGGCCATCGAAAGTGCCGTACCCCACTGCCCGGCACCTGTTTCTGTAGTTACCGACTTTAATCCTTGCTTTTTCGCATAATATGCCTGCGCAACCGCAGAATTAAGCTTATGCGATCCGGAAGTATTATTTCCTTCAAATTTGTAGTAAATTTTGGCAGGCGTTCCGAGTGCTTTTTCTAAACAATATGCACGCACCAACGGTGAAGGCCTATACATCTTATAAAAATCACGTATTTCTTCCGGAATATCTATATAAACATCCTTCCGGTTCAATTCCTGATCGACACATTCACTGCAAAAAACCTCTTTTAATTCGTCTGCCGTACAAGGCTTAAGCGTCGCCGGATTTAAAAAAGGATCATGCTTTATTTTCATAACCGCATTCAGATTATACCACTGTTTCGGTATCTCCGTTTCGGAAAGATAGATTTTGTAAGGAATCTTGTTTTCTGACATTTTTTTGCCCTCCTAATATTTTTTGCATAAAAAAAAGCACGGTTCTACTCGCTTGGGACGAATAAACCGTGTTGCCACCCAATTTCACGACACTAAAAAGCGCCGCCTCTTTCCAGGTACTGTCATACCCTCTTCCTGTAACGTGAAAGCCACGTCGAAGACTACTCGATTTCCTTTCGCCCCCGCCCTCGGTAATCCATTCGCTCTGCGTCAAAATGTCTTCATTCCACCACCGAAGACTCTCTGTTCATTTTGCTATAGCAGGTTACTACTTTACCTCATCGGTTTTCTTTATCATAACACAACAAAGTTGTTTTGTCAACAATTTTTTATTTTTTTTCAAAAATTTTTACTAACTGGCTTGCCCCACACTACGTTTGCAACCGCTATGCTTATAAAGCAATTTCATTGTAAAAACTTTTAACTTTCTTTGAAAAGAATTATTTCAAAAGAAAGAAACAAACTGATATTATGAAAAAACTTGCTTCATTTGCACTTATCTGCTTTTTGTTTTCAGCAGTTAACTGTGCAACTCTTTCTGCAAATTCAACTGTTACCGATCCACTGCCTTTAACTGATAAAAATATCTTTTTGACTTTTGACGACGGGCCGACCGATTCTACTACTCCCTATATCCTTGACATTCTTGCTAAAGAAGATGTTCCTGCAACCTTTTTTGTGATCGGCAAGCAAATAAATGGAAGAGAAAATATTCTTCGGCGTGAATTCTACGAGGGACACTCCATCGCCATCCATACCTTTTCACATGAATACCATAAGATTTATTCTTCCTCTGAGTCACTCCTAAATGACATAGAAAAATGTAAAAAAGCTATTAAATCCGTTTTACCTGACTGGCAATCGAATTTATACAGATTTCCGGGCGGCTCTGCCGGCCTACGCGAAGAACTTCGCTCGGCCGTGCAAAATACAGGCTTACATTTCGTTGATTGGAACGCCTCCATAGAAGACGCCGTTCGTCCGCATGCTACCGCAGACGACTTGTTTGAAAGTGCCATACAATCTGCACAAGGGAAAGACCACGTCGTACTTTTGTTACACGACGGCGTCGGTTACAAAGCCACTATTGCCTGCCTTCCCCGCCTGATTGATTTTTTCAGATCGAATGGTTATACTTTCAAAGCTTTTTAATATTTTGTTAAAATAAAATTGCCGGAGTTTTTACTTCGGCAATTTTTACATTCATAATAATCTATTTCTTAATTAAGCGTAAGAGTTCCGCACAGCGAATTTATATCATTGACCGAATGCGCATCGAGCCAACCGTTAAGATCATGAATTATTTTTGGCATCGACATCGTATCCGTAAAATTTGCCGTTCCTACCTGCACTGCACGCGCACCGGCAATTATAAACTCAAGAGCGTCTTCCGCACAAGTAATTCCTCCCATTCCGATAACCGGAATATCCACAGCACGACACACTTCCGCCACCATACGTACCGCTATCGGTTTAATGCCCGCACCGGAAACTCCGCCGGTATTATTTGCAAGCAAAGGTTTTCTTTTTTCAATATCGATCACCATTCCTGTCAATGTATTGATCAAAGATAAACAATCCGCCCCGCCTTCCTTTGCCGCAAGTGCATTTGTAACTATATTTTCCACATTCGGAGAAAGTTTAACGATGAGCGGCGTTTTTTTCAATGCTTTTTTAGCTATCGTTGTCACTTCTTTTACGCTATCCGGCCGAATTCCGAACGCCATGCCGCCACAACGAACATTCGGACAAGAAATGTTTAGCTCAATCATGTCGACCTTGCCGTCCATCTGCGCACAGATCTTTGCATAATCATCCAAAGTTTTACCTGCCACATTGGCAATTATAACCGTCTTTTTACTGCGTAAAAAATCCAAGTCCTCTTCTAAAAACGCTTCTAACCCCGGATTTTGTAATCCGACCGCATTTAAAATCACCCCGCATCCCTCGGCAATGCGCGGCGTCGGATTTCCTAATCTCGGTTCCAATGTCAGCCCTTTTGTACTGATACCTCCCAAAATGCTTATATCATAAATTTCATTAAATTCTTTTCCAAAACCAAACGTTCCGCTCGCTGCAATAACAGGATTTTTAAATTCAACCCCACAAATGTTTACTTTCAAATTTGCCATCAGATTTCCACCTCGCCTATTTCAAATACAGGCCCGTCTTTGCATACGCGGGCGTTTTTATTGCCGCCGGATCTTTTACATACACAAACAAGGCAAGCTCCAATTCCGCACCCCATTCTTTCTTCTAAAGATACATAACACGGCGTCTTTACTCCACGTTCTAACATCCCGTTTTTCAAAGCGCGCAACATCGGCACCGGACCACAGGCAAATATTACATCCGGTTTACATATTTCTATGTCTGAGAAAAAAGCAGATACAGCGTTCCCTTTTTCACCAAAACTTCCGTCATCCGTCACCAGCTTCATTCGTTCCGATCTTTCAGAAAAAACTTCTTTCATACAGATCGCCGCACTATTGCGAAACCCTATGTATGAGAAAAATTTTTTGTCTTTGCCTGCATAATCGTGAAGTACAGAAACCATCGGAAAAATACCGACGCCTCCTCCTATAAGAGCTATCCGCTTTTCTTGCTCCTCAATCACAAATCCGTTTCCTAAAGGCAAAACACAACTGAGAATATCTCCGCTTTTCTTCAAACTTAAATTTCGCGTCCCTGCCCCTTTTAATTGGTAACATATCGTAACAGAAGATGAGTCATGCGCACAAATCGCAATCGGACGACGCAACAAATGTCCGCCATCCCCAACAGAAATATTTAAAAATTTACCACAGGAAATGCCTTCCACTTTTTCAGGCAATAAAAGCTTCATCTGATATAAATTTTCTGCCAGTGGTTCATTTTCCAAAACTTTCAACATCAACTCTTTCATCGATTATTTCCTTATTTTCTTCTTATTATGTCTGACATAATACATAAATTATCTCATGATTACAGAATTTAAGTCGTTTTTCATGTCAATACACGCCTGACGAGCAGCATTATCAAAATCCATACCTAAGTATTTTTCCTGCTTGTAAGCACACAATATTCCCCGCGAAGAATTTACAATTCCTCCATTTCCATCCTTATCAAAGCAAACTTTCAAATCTTCGGCCTTACCCCCTTGCGCTCCGTATCCGGGAATCAAAAAGAATGTATGCGGCATTTCGCGCCGTAAAATTTCCGCCTGTTTTGGATGCGTCGCGCCGACAACCGCCCCTACGGAGGAATAGCCATATCGGCCTATATATTCTTGCCCCCAAGCCTCCACCAAACTGCCCATATATTCATAAACCGTTTTACCGTTTTGCAAAAGCATATCCTGTAATTCACCACTGGAACGATTGGATGTTTTGACCAATACAAAAATTCCTTTGTCTCTTTTTTTCATCCAGTCAAGAAAAGGTTTGATCCCATCCGTTCCAAGATAAGCGTTTACAGTCAAAAAATCAGAATCAAAAGCGGAGCCCACACTTTCGTTTACCTTTGTTTCACCGAGAAATGCTTTTGCATAGCATTCTGCTGTAGCTCCTATATCATTTCTCTTTGCATCTGTCATTACAAGCATTCCCTTACTCGAAGCATAACGCAACGTCTCCAAAAATGCCCTCATTCCTTCAACGCCATACATCTCATAATAAGCAATCTGTACTTTTACACAAGGCACAATATCATAGATTGCATCTATAATTTTTTTATTAAATGCCAACACTGCATCAGCCGCATCCTTAAAATTTGAAATACCGTCTTTCATATTGTCCGGAAGATAATCGAAATTTGTATCCAGCCCAACGACCGTCGGATTTTTATACTCTCGTATTTTATCAATCAATGTATCTATGATCATAATATAAACTCCTTTTGCTTATTTCTCAATACTTTGCCCCATATTCCTGAAGATAAGCTCGAATAGCCGGCACATGTTCTTTTCCTTCAATCACACCTTCTTCCAAAGCATTCATAATATCTTCAATCGTCACTATGGAATATACGCGAACTCCTTCTTCTTCCCATGCCTGCTGAACCGCAGATCGATCACTGTTTAAAGCTTTTTCCATACGGTCTACAGTTATAACCATTCCTGTTATATCAACCTGCGCTGCCCCGCGAAGTTTAGGTAAAACTTCTTTCAGCGCTTTCCCGCTCGTCATCACATCTTCTACGATAACAACTTTTTCATGGTCGACAATTTGCCTCCCGACAAACATACCTCCTTCGCCATGATCCTTAACTTCTTTTCTGTCGAAACAAAAATGAACATCTTCCCCATACTTTTCATAAAGCGCAATCGCCGCAGAAAGAGCAAGAGGTATTCCCTTATATGCAGGACCAAACAAAGTTTCTACCGGAATTTTATTTTCATGGATACAAGCGGCATAAAATTCACCGAGCTTGCGTATCTGAGAACCGGTTTTATATTCTCCCGCATTCAAAAAATAAGGTGCAATACGTCCGCTTTTCAGTTTGAACGTACCAAATTTCAAAACCCCACAACTTGCCAAAAATTGTATAAATTCATTTTTATAGTTCATTTTTTCTCCTTTTACGTCTGGCATAATACCATTCAAACTTATATTTAATTCTTTTAGTCTCGGTATTTTATGTCACCATCCACTAATGTGAATTTAATTCGCCCATACACCTCCATTCCTTCGAACGGTGTGTTTTTACCCTTAGAAACAAAATCTTTACTATCAATCCTGTACTTTTCATTCAGATCCGCTACCATGATATCGGCGACCTGTCCTTCTATAAGACTTCCCCCTTCCAAATTCAAAATATTTGCAGGAGCTGTACTCATACACTGTACAAGCTGATTCAACGTAAGTTTTCCTGTTTTTACAAGATTCGTATATGAAAGGGAAAAAGATGTTTCTATCCCACTGATCCCAAACGCTGCTAAATTATACTCAACATTTTTTTCATCTCTGTGATGAGGCGCATGATCCGTCACAATACAATCCAATGTTCCATCGCGAAGCCCTTCAATAATCGCCGCAACATCCTCCTCTTCCCTTACCGGCGGATTCACTTTTGAATTTGTATCATAAGATAAAATAATCTCGTCTGTTAACGTAAAATAATGCGGACAAGTTTCTGCCGTAACTTTCACACCGCGAGCCTTCGCCTCACGAAGCATCTGCACGCCGCCTTTTGTGGAAACATGACATATGTGCACTCGTTTTCCCAAAGTTTCCGCAAGCACAATCTCTCGCGCTATCATTACCTCTTCCGCCGCTCGAGGTATACCTTTCAAACCTGCAAGTGTACTATGATATCCTTCATTTACTACACCGCCGTCGACAAGAGACTTGTCCTCACAATGCGAAAGGCATAACATCCCGAAATCCGATGCGTATTCCATCGCCAACCGCATCATACGAGCATCTGAAACAGGTTTCCCGTCATCACTGACAGCTACCGCTCCTGCATCTTTCATCTTTCCGATTTCCGCCAGTTGCTCTCCTCGTTCCCCCACCGTAATGGCACCGATCGGATGAACTTTCGTTAAATTGACCGCTTTTCCGCGCGAAACAATATATCCGACCACCGCAGCATTATCACATACCGGATTTGTATTCGGCATACAGCATACCTGCGTAAACCCGCCGCGTACAGCCGCCGCACTTCCGCTCGCAATATCTTCTTTATATTCATATCCGGGCTCGCGCAAATGTACATGCATGTCAATCAACCCAGGAAATACATGCAAACCGGCAGCATCCAGGACATCGCAGCCTTCTGCCGCAATTTCTTCGGAAATTTTTTTAATCTTCCCCCCCTCAATCAGAATATCACACTTTTTCGTCGTATCAGGGAAAACAACCGTTCCGTTTTTTATAAGCAACTTATTCATTTTTTTCTCCTCCCTGCCTGTTTTTTACAAGTAAAAACAATACTGCCATACGCACCGCAACACCATTCAAAACCTGCTCCGTAATCTTACTGTTGCCCGCATCAATTACTTCCGATGTCAATTCAACCCCTCGATTCACCGGGCCCGGATGCATAACAATACAATCCTTGTCCGCCAATCGAAGCAAATCTTCATTCACTCCATAATATTTGTTATATTCTGATAAAGTCGGGAACAAACCTCCCTGTTGCCGTTCAAGCTGTATACGTAACCCCATCACAACATTGGCCCCCGCCAAAGCTTCTGCCCGCGACTTTGCAACTTTTGCCCCCAACCGATCTATCCCTTGCGGCATTAAAGTTGCAGGAGCATACATTACTACTTCAGCACCTAGTTTACTTAATCCGAACAAATTACTCTTTGCTACCCGAGAATGCTTGATATCCCCAAGTATCGCGACTTTCAAGCCTTTCAACGTCCCGAATTTTTCACGCATAGTAAAAAAGTCCAAAAGGGCTTGCGTCGGATGTTCATTCATGCCGTCCCCACCATTTACAATGGAAGCCTTTACATGACGCGCCAGAATATGCGGGGCACCGCCCATCGGATGCCGGATCACGATCACATCGTTTTTCATCGCATCCAGCGTATATCCAGTGTCAATTAAAGTTTCCCCTTTCTGCACCGAACTCGATGACGCGGAAATATTTACCGTACCTGCACCCAGATATTTCGCCGCAAGCTCAAAAGAACAACGCGTACGCGTACTGTTCTCGTAAAATAAAGTAGTCACCGTCCGGCCTTGCAAATGAGGAAGCTTTTTTAAATTCTGCGTTAAAAGCTTTTTCATTCCCACTGCCGTGTCCAAAATTAAAGTAATATCTTCCGCCGATACATTATAAAGCCCTAATAAATCTTTTCCTAACATATGCTTTACCTCTGTTTCGTTTTTCAACAAGTTTCTTTCCCGGTAATCCCAAGGCTGTCTTCCCCTTCAATCTCAATCAGATGCACATCTATAAATTCTTGTCTGGAAGTCGGTATATTTTTTCCGACAAAATCCGCACTGACAGGCATTTCCTTGCCGCCTCGATCACATAAAACCAATAACCAGATTTTCGACGGCCTTCCCAATTCAAATATCGCTTCTATCGCTGCACGAACACTTCGTCCCGTATGTAAAACATCGTCACAAAGCACAACATTCTTCCCGTTCACACAAAAACCAAGTTCGTTTACTTTCGCATCCGGCACAAAAAAGCCACTCACAAGATCATCCCGATACATCCCGATATCGATCCCTGAACAAGGCAATTCTGTACCATAAAATTTATATATCAGTTTTCGGATCCGATCAGCCAATATTTCACCTCGTCTCCGAATACCGATCAAGCATAAATTTTCTGTCCCCTTATTTTTTTCGACTATTTCATGCGAGAGCCGCACCAACGTCCGCGCTACCGCCGCGCCATCCATAATAATATGTTCGCTCATCATATACTCCTTTTTATCGAAAACAAAGCAGAACCTCTATACCTTGCGTTCTTACCTTATAAAAAAATGCCCGTGCCAACGCCGCACGAGCAAATCAAGACATTTAACTGCATAAAACCAAAAGCGCAAAAAACGCACCTTTTCGTTCTTCGCATCTGTGTTCGATCAGACTTCGCGGCATCTCTGTACCGTATGTTAAAGTCGTTTATCGCTTTCTATTTTATCACAACCATATTTTCCTGTAAAGCATATTTGATCTTTTTTTGACAAAATATTGTAAACTAATCTCTTTATAACTCAATCAGACGAAAGCCAAGTAAATCACACGAAGTCAACAAATATTGTATTCCATTTTTCATAAATTCAAACGGATACGCCCCGGCATTCTGATGTAAATGGCCATACACAACCGTATCCACACCGTATTTTTCAAACAAGTCCGTAAACAACGAATCTTCCTTCTTTACATTAAAAGGCGGATAATGAATCATTGCAATTAACCGATCACCCTCTTGTCTTAGCTTGTCCGCACTCTGTAAAGCTAAGCGAAACCTCTCTCCTTCTCTTAGATAAATCTTTTCATCTTCCGCCTTAAAATCAAGCCCCCCCGGACAAGTCCAGCCACGTGATCCGCATACTACAAGATTTTCTAAACGTACACCATCATTTTGCAAAAAATAAAAAGTTTCATCCGGAGCCGATGCACGCAACGCAGTAATTCCCGACCACCAAAAATCATGATTGCCCCGTATAAAAATTTTTTTACCCGGTAAATCACGCATCTTTGCCAAATCCATAAGCGCATCCGATAAAACCATTGCCCAACTTACATCCCCCGCAATGAGCACTATATCCTCCGCCCTTACTTTGGCTTTCCAATCTTCACGGATTTTTTCAAAATGCCCGGTCCAGTTTCCGCCAAAAACATCCATCGGCTTGTCCTGATTACCAGGAAGATGCAAATCGCTGACTGCAAAAACTTTCATTTTCCACTCCGGTTCAGTATTATTTTCTATTTTACCATAAACCCGTTTTATTGGAAAGCGTTTGCTCGCCTCGCTCACAAATTTTCCCTTTTTCTTTCTTTTCCACATATTCTTCAATGTCACATAAAGCCAAACTGTCACGACAGCAATCGCATAACTTTCCTTCATTGATTTTGGCTCCGCAAACCCTGCAATACGCCTTTTCCCTTTCCGCTCTTTCCATCATTTTCCCTCTCACGCCCATTTTTTGTCCGCGTCAAAATAATTTTTCCGCCGCCCCAAAAAGGGCGGCGGTTCACTGCTCCCATTCTTTCTCAATAAAAAAGCCGACGCGTAAGCATCGGCTTTTTGTCTTTTTAAGCCATTACTTGCCGCAGTTATTATTGCAGCCACATGTCGTGTTCCCTTGCGGGTACAACGGCAATTCAAAAAAGCCCGCACACACTTCCTGCGTATATTCCTGTGCAGGAGGAATTACACAATATCCATATGTCGGCACAAGTAAATCAACATTGATGATAATCTTCAAGATGACCGTAATACACATGTCGACAACAAAAGTGTTATTATCTGCGTTAAACGAACCCTCCGGCGCTACCGCACTGACCACGCACTGCACTTCGTAAGGCATTATCGAGGGTTGCGGCACAAACAATATAACGTCTTCATTGACTGAAACGGTGGCGCTCGCTTTTCCTTCGACACCGTTCGCATCCGTATATACGACTTCTACCGGAATATCGACAGCGACCTGAACCCGTGCGCAATTTGCACGATCGGGTAAACGGTCGACCTGAAACGAAGTTACTTGCCCCGCAGATGTAGAACTGCGGGCACTGATAAACGTCAGCGGATATGTAGGATTGGAGGGCACCGGATCCTTGATCGTAAGCACGATGTTATCCGTTTGTCCCTGCTTGATGCAGGCATCAAAGACTCGCTGTGCCTGTATGCACACTTTTTCATTCAGCCCGCCAAGCGGATTCCCGTTGATCGGACCGGGACACTTATCCGTCTGGAAATTGGAATAAAATGACATTTTTGACCTCCGGTGGTTAAAATACAGGAAATCGCCATGCGATTCCTATATTTCAGTATATGCTTTCTTCAATTCTTTCGTCACTCCTGTTCAACGATATCTTTCGCTTTTCTTTACAAAAACTCTTTGCGTAGGATAAATATACCCCACTCCATTCATGTGAATAAACTCTTCTTCCGACATCCCATAACGTTTGCATAATGTTGCAACCGTTTCGCCCGGCTCTACTATATGCATTTTTCCTGCAAACTCCGGAAGCACAATCATGCCACCCGCCAAGGGGAAACCCTTCAAGCGGTTTGAAGTAATTATAGCCGCAGGCGGTATCCCATATTCCGCCCCAACCGTGGCTGCCGTATCATTTTCACGAATTTCATATATCCCAAAAGGATTCCGACCACACTCTTTTAATTCGTACATGGGTTCCTCCTGTATCATCAATATTTTATGCTTCCCGCGTCCCTTTATGACTATATTTAACAGTTTCCAAGCATAATCGAAACAGCAAGGCGATATACATAATATGACAAAATTCGCCCATTTCCGAATCCTGCGGACTGCTGGGCAAGAGGTACAACTTTGAGCAGAAACAACATTTACAGAACAGCCGCCGTAGTCACCGGATTTTCGGTAGCAGAAAAATTTTTTGGATTTTTATACCGCGTCATATTATCTCGCACCCTCGGTTCAGAAGGCGTTGGCATTTACCAGGTCGCTCTTTCCGTATTTGCCGTACTTGTTACCGCAGCTTCCTCCGGTATTCCCATGACAGTCTCGCGCCTCATCACAAAATATCGCGCAAAAAATAACAACGCCGCCCAGCAATCGGTGGTCACAGCGGCTTTCATCACCGCAATCTGTTTTTCTTTGCCCGTTTTCTGCTTATTGTTTTTTGGACATACTGCCTTCGATTTTCTGTTTTCTGATCCGCGGTGCATGACTGTGCTTTTAATTTTACTGCCAAGCCTGACCTTCAATTCGATATATTCGGTGATCCGCGGCGCTTTATGGGGAAATAAACAGTTTATTCCCTATTGCGTCATTGATCTGATCGAAGAGCTATGTATGATCGGCGCCGGCATTATGCTTGTTTCTGCCATGACAGACATCTTCGACGGAGCAAAACGAGCCGCTCTCGCTGTAGTTGTTTCCTATCTGGTATCTTTTACTCTTTCCGGAATTTGGTTTTTTGTCAAAGGAGGACGCCTCAAAGATCCACGCCGCCAGTTAAAACCACTTTTAGCTTCCGCTCTTCCCATTACCGGAATGCGCACATCCAATGCATTGATCAATTCTGCTATATCTTTACTTCTACCCGCTCGATTGATCGCGGCCGGCTTCACGCAAAGTGGCGCAATGAGCGAAATTGGCGTAGCCATGGGTATGAGCATGCCTATTCTATCCATTCCGGCAACGTTGATCGGTTCTCTTGCACTCGTTATGGTCCCTGAACTTGCAGAAAATTTTTATCGAAACCAGCACACCAAACTGAAAAAAAATATTGAAAAAGCAATTAAAGTAACAACACTTGTAGCTTGCCTTTTAATCCCCTTACTTTTTACCCTAGGCTATGACTTCGGAATGATCCTTTTTTCAAATGACCATGGCGGAAACATTATCCGTAATTGCTGTTTCATGCTGCTACCCATGAGTTTAAGCATGATCACAACCAGTATACTGAACGCGCTCGGTTGTGAAAAACAAACTTTCGGCTATTTCTTTGTCTGAGCCGCCGCAACTCTCATTTGTGTCTGGTTCCTGCCGCAATTTGTTGGTATTTACGCTCTTATGATTGGATCCACCATCAGTTCTTTGCTATCTGTCATTTTAAATTTTCGCTTAATCTCAAAAATAAGCAAAGAAAAAGTGTGCTATCTGAAGCACTCTCTCATTGCAACAGCAAGCATTATTCCTGCTTGCTTACTTGGTTATTTTCTCCGAAACGTTTTGGGCGCAGTTATGCCGGAAATCTCTGCAATACTTTTATGCGGAATCATCTTAATTGCTGCCGAAATACTTTTCATACTCGCACTCGGACTCGCTCAGCCAAATTGGGTAAAAGTTTTGGTCAGGAAATCTTAAACCGGATACCGGAATGATTCAAAAATTTAACTACAAAAAATGAAATGATTCCGTTAGCTAAAGTAACTCCGCATTGCGGAAGTCTTGATATCAATAAAAAAGACCAATACGACACATACCCCCCTGAAACAAACAAATATGTTCCGTATGCATTGATACCCATCGTACAAACCACGCAGCATAATAAAAAACTCAGAACGATACGCCCCATCAAATGAAATTTACAATTCGGCACAATAATACCCGGAATCAATCCAACCATTCCGGTTCCTATTCCAATAATCAGATTCGGAGCGTAACCGTTAATCAAACAACCGATCAGATCACCAAGAAACATAACCAAAAAACCACCTAAAGGGCCAAACATGCCGCCAGCCAAAAAGCCGACTGTTGCTGTAAAGGATAACTTAAATGCGGGTGTTATATCTATAGATACTGCATTTACCGTCACCGCAATCGCTGTCATTATCGCAAGATATGAAACTTTTTTTGCCACCGATAACGCCATAAACTCTTTTGTAAAAATTCCCGTAAAAAAAGCTCCTTTCCGCATTGAAAACATAAAAAACCTCCCTGAAAGAGGTCCGCAGAAAAACAGGCTGCACTATGCAACTTATCTTGCAACGGACGCGCCTCGACACCGCAGGATTGAATCCTTTCGTTTGCGAACAACGTCCCGTTTCGCAACACTTAACGCACCTAAGCTACTCTGCACATGATCAATAATATTATACTCCATTTTTAATTTTTTTACAAATAAATCAATGCCACATAACATCTTCTCCTTTCGAGCATGATACATATAATGAATTGTCAAACTAAGTGCAACACTTTATGAGATTTTGTTGGAACAAATCTTGTGGAGTTTGATAACGTAAAACTTTTTTGGGCCTGGCGTTTATAAGCGCCAGGTTCATTTTCAATG
>CASEFE010000100.1 GCA_949287105.1 uncultured Bacillota bacterium | reverse complement strand
TGCACCTATTTCAATGGTATCTCCCGGCTGTAAATCGTTGGCGATCATGGTGCGTGCGATCATGGTTTCAACTTTGCTTTGTAAATACCGCTTGAGAGGTCTTGCTCCATAAACAGGATCGTAGCCGTTTTCAATAATGACTTCCTTTGCAAGCGGGGTAATATCAAGATTGAGCTGTTTATCTTTTAACCTTTGTTCCAGATCTAGAATCAAAAGATCGATGATTTTTTTAATGTTTTCTTTTGTCAAAGGCTTGTAATATACGATTTCATCCAATCGATTGAGAAATTCTGGACGAAAACTTTGTTTTAACAGGTTTGAGACCTTTTCTTTTGCATCTTCGGAAATCATTCCGTTTTCGTCGATTCCTTCAAGAAGGAAAGATGAACCAAGATTTGAGGTCAAAATAATAATTGTGTTTTTGAAGTCGACTGTACGGCCTTGCGAATCCGTGATTCGCCCATCGTCAAGTACCTGCAAAAGAATATTGAATACATCAGGGTGTGCTTTTTCGACTTCATCAAACAATACAACGGAATAGGGTTTTCTTCGAACGGCTTCGGTTAATTGTCCGCCTTCATCATAACCAACATATCCGGGAGGCGCACCGATCAATCTTGAAACTGAGAATTTTTCCATATATTCCGTCATGTCGATTCGTACAAGATTGTGTTCATCGTCGAATAAACTTTCAGCCAGTGCTTTTGCAAGCTCGGTTTTGCCTACACCGGTAGGGCCTAAAAACAGAAAAGAGCCGATAGGGCGATTCGGATCGGCAATGCCTGCCCGAGAGCGGATTATTGCTTCAGTTACTTTTGTAACGGCTTCATCTTGACCTACTACGCGTTTATGCAAAATATCATCTAGATGTAAGATTTTTTCGCGTTCGCCTTCCATAAGTTTGGCCAAGGGGATGCCCGTCCAACGAGAGACTACCCTTGCGATTTCTTCTTCGGTAACGGTGTCGCGTAAAAGTGTATTTTTCGGCTTTTCATTTTTTTGCGCTTCATCCAACTTCTTTTGCAATTCAGGCAAGCGGCTATACTTCAGTTTTGCCGCTGTTTCGTAATCGCCGATTCGTTGTGCGGCTTCAATTTCGCCGTTGATTTTTTCAATTTCTGCCTTTGTATCCGAAACAATATGAATACTTGCTTTTTCATTATTCCATTGCGCTTTCATTGTATTGAATTTATCGCGCAGATCGGCCAATTCATTTTGTAAGTTATTGAGGCGTTCTTTGGATAAAGCGTCGGTTTCTTTCTTTAATGCCATTTCTTCGATTTCAAGCTGCATTATTTTCCGTGCAATATCATCCATTTCAGCAGGCATAGAATCAATTTCTGTTCGAATGGTCGCACAGGCTTCATCCACAAGGTCAATCGCTTTGTCTGGTAAAAATCTGTCAGAGATATATCGATGCGAAAGTGTGGCGGCAGCAATCAAGGCTTGGTCATGAATTTGTACGCCGTGAAAAACTTCGTACCTTTCTTTTAACCCGCGAAGAATAGAAATGGTATCTTCAACGGTCGGTTCATCGACAAGAACAGGTTGAAACCTTCGTTCCAAAGCTGCGTCTTTCTCAATATATTTGCGGTATTCGTCGAGTGTTGTTGCACCGATACAATGCAGCTCACCTCGTGCAAGCATTGGTTTAAGAAGATTGCCTGCATCCATTGCGCCATCAGATTTCCCGGCTCCGACGATCGTATGAAGTTCGTCAATAAAAAGAATAATTCTTCCTTCGCTTTTTTTGATTTCGTTTAAAACAGCTTTCAACCGTTCTTCGAATTCGCCTCTGAACTTTGCTCCTGCAATCAGAGATCCCATGTCGAGTGCAAAAATGGTTTTATTTTTTAATCCTTCCGGAACATCGCCCCGAACAATTCTTTGGGCGAGTCCTTCGGCAATTGCGGTTTTACCAACGCCGGGTTCGCCTATCAGAACCGGATTGTTTTTTGATTTTCTCGACAGAATACGTATTACGTTTCGGATTTCATTGTCTCGCCCGATGACCGGATCGAGCTTTTGTTCTTTGGCGCGTTGTACAAGATCAAAACCATATTTGGAAAGTGCATCGTATGTTGCTTCAGGTTCGTCACTTGTTACCCGGTCGGTTTTCACTTTTTTAAGCTCCGTTAGAAATTTATCTTTTGTTATCCCTAGAGCACGAAAAATTTGATTGATGTTATCTGTTGCGTGGTCAAATATAGCGAGCATCAGGTGTTCAACAGAAACATATTCGTCATGCATTGAATTGGCAAGATGTTCGGCTTCATTAAATATTTTGTCCGTGATAGGGGAAATATAAATTTTGTCGGGTTCTCTTCCGCTTCCGCTGACTGCCGGTATTTTAGTAATGGCGGCATCCAACTGTCCTAAAAGATTATCTGTATCAATGCCCATTTTCTTCATTAACTGAGAAATAAGGCCGCCTTCCTGATCTACTAATGAATACAATAGATGTTCAGGCATTATTTGCATATTTTGATTCTCAATAGCCATACTTTGTGCTGCCTGTACAGCTTCAAGTGCTTTTTTTGTAAATTTTTGCGCGTTCATGATTGTTTCCTCCTTTTAAGTTTTATATGAATTGAACTCCGCTGTTCAGATATTGCAAATATCTGTTTTCAATGTCCTCGGTGGTTCGGTATTTTCCTGTCAGGAAATTTTTGAGCATTTCATCAAATGTCGCGATGTATTGGCTGATTGCTGTTCCTATTTGTTCTTCGGTGTAATCGGCGTCGTTCGGAACAGCAAAGGTTCGAAGAAATCGCCCGTTTTCCATTCCGTATTCGATGGCATCTTTCGCGAAAAATTGTTTGATATATATATTTTCAAGTTGTATCCATATTTTGAAAAATCTTGTCAGTTCTACAAGCAATTCAGCCGAAGTAGTACGGAAATTTATTTTTAACTGACCGATCGTTTGTCGAGGAGTTCTGTACATTTCTACTTCATAACGAATAGTAGGCCTGTAATGATATTGCAAAGAACTTTTAATAGACATGGTCATATCATTTGGCTGAGAGTATAATAAATATCCGTTTTGTCTTCCTATAAAATTTTCAATATAATCAAAGATGTTTCGAACATGCTTTTCGGGAGTGGTCAATGAAACATATTCTGCAAGAATTTGATTGATCATGTTGGAACGATTGGTTGATTCCTTGGCTGCAAGTCTGTCTATTTCATTGATGACGTCTTCGGCAAGCATTAAACTGTACATATTCTTTTTCATGATGTCATCTCCTTTTTTATTTTTCTATAATTATATACGTTTTAAAAAATTTGTCAATAGTTTTATATAAAATATTCAACAAATTATTTCACATTTTTATTTGATTTCGAAGGCTTAGGGTGATATAATGTGAGTACATTTAAAACGGAGGTATGATATGGAATCTATTGCGGAGCAGATTTTACAGGCAACAAAAATTCGGATATATTCGGCAGGAAAAGTGAAAGAGTATATTTATTATGATAAGGAATATAACCAATTATTAAAAAATTGGGAAGGGATGACAAGAGGAGCAAGACAAATGCCTGCTTTCGGTGTTTGTATAGAAAATTTGCTGCAAAAAGAAATCGAAAATGGGGTTTGGATCGAATTTATCTTTGATCAACAAAAAGAATGTTGGGGGATGATTTATGAAAGATTGTTAGTTCAGGTGCAACCCCAATATTGCGGATTTAATTTAAATCGGTTTGACGGGAAAAGCTATAACGGAAGATGTTTTTATCTTGATCTTGATTCTAAAAATATGTCCGAAATGTATCAGGCTATAATGTCAATGTTTGAGTGATTTAAAAATCAGATCAGCCCGCATTACGCGGGGCTGATCTGATTTTTTAGATATCGATGTTAGAGTAAACTTCGAGAATATTTTCTAATTTTTTGTCGTCACTGGCGTTTTCTACAAATTTTTTATAACAG
>CASEFE010000099.1 GCA_949287105.1 uncultured Bacillota bacterium | reverse complement strand
TATTGACGAGATTGATTTCGTGCTGGAAAACGCAATGACGAAAGGGAAAAGCGGATGTTTCCGGCCGCGCAAAAAAGACTGTTTTGTATATGTGCTGGAAGGCATGACAACATATACCTTTTCCGACACATCGTTTACGGTAAAAAAGGGCCAGATTTTGTACATCGCAAAGGGTTCTGTGTACGGAATGGACATTCTGACCGATCGTTACGAATTTATTTTTGCTGATTTTTCTTTTTCCGACGCGGGTGCCGACACGCGCAAAAGCGGCGTTTTCAACGTGTCGCACAAAGCCGTCGCGGAGGGACTGTTCCGCCAACTGCTGAACGTATGGATCGACAGAGGCAAGCGGGCGGAAGCCGAGTGTTTATCCTGTTTATATGCGATTTACGCAAAACTCGTACAAGATGACGGCGTCTACACGCCGGAATACAAAAAAGAAAAAATAAAGCCGGCCGCCGAGTATATACTCAACCATTACGAAGAAAATCTGAACGGCTGCCGTTTCGGCAAAATGTGCAAAATTACCGAAACGTACTTCCGGAAACTGTTCAAAGCAGTGTACGGAATGTCCCCCGTACAGTATATTAACGAAATCCGCATCGACCGCGCGCGCGGACTGATTGCCAACAGCAATCTTTCTCTCGCGGAAATTGCCGGAAAGGTCGGATTTTCCGACGCCTACTATTTCAGCCGCGTATTCAAAAAAAATACGGGCGTTGCCCCTTCTTCTTATAAAAAAATATATTCGCAGCCGGAGGAATCTGAACAAGAATGAAAGGCATGATCTTTTCAATAAAACGCTTTGCCGTACACGACGGGCCGGGAATCCGGACGACGATCTTTTTCAAAGGCTGCCCGCTCCGCTGCCGCTGGTGCCATAACCCGGAAGGACTGACCGCCCGGCCGCAGGCAACTTACGATAAAGACAAGTGCATCGGATGTATGGAGTGCACCGCCGTATGCCCTTCGAACGCACAGAGAGAGGAAAACGGCAGGCATATTTTTGAACGGAAGCAGTGCATTGCCTGCGGCAGATGTGAGAGTGTATGCCTGGGCAGAGCCATCGCCTTTTACGGGCAGGAAACGGATGCCGAGGAATTGTGCAGGATCGCCGGGCAGGACCGTGCATTCTTCGATTCGAGCGGCGGCGGAGTGACCGTTTCAGGCGGAGAGCCTCTGCTTCAGGCAGAATTTGTTGCCGAATTTTTAAATCTCGCAAAAAGCAGAGGGCTACGCACAGCAGTGGATACCTGCGGTGCGGTGCCGCGCGCGGCAGTCGAACAGGTACTGCCTTATACCGATCTCTTTTTGTTTGACGTCAAACATACGGATCCGCAAAAACACCGCGAAGGAACGGGAAAAACCAACGGGCAGATCTTGCAAAATTTGCGATTTTTGGATGATGCAGGGGCAAAAACGGAAATTCGTTACCCTCTGATACCCGGATTCAACGAC
This sequence comes from uncultured Bacillota bacterium, assembly GCA_949287105.1. Taxonomy (GTDB): domain Bacteria; phylum Bacillota; class Clostridia; order Christensenellales; family Borkfalkiaceae; genus Borkfalkia. The sequence goes on along the minus strand of CASEFE010000099.1, from coordinate 27,896 downwards.
GACGAATCGGCACTGCGCGACGCCGCGGATCTGTTTGCCTCGCTCAAAAACGCGACCGGAGTGCGCATTTTGCCGTATCATTTTTATGCCGGATCGAAATACCGGACGCTCGGTATGAAAGACCGCCTCGCAAAAGTGAGCGTCGCCGCCGAAACACTGCAAAGGGCGAAAAGGCTGTTCGCCGCGTCGCTGCCGGTGGCGGATTGATTGCCGGCAAATACAACCGCCCCTGTTTTTACCACACCCGTATTATTTTTGATACGAAAGCAAACGAGGCCGCCGCACGGAATGTGCGGCGGCCTCTTGAATTTTCGGGTGATTTTGAACATTTTGCCCGGCAGGAAAGAAATGCGGCACGCTCGCTTTACCCGTAAAACGCGCGGAGCCGAAACCGCCTTTCCGCCGCCCGGCAAGTTCCGCCGCCCCGCAAGCGCGGCGGCGCTTTTTAGCGGGGTGCCCGCCTTACGGCGCGCCCCGAGCGGCTTTGTTTTTACAAAGAAACGCCGCGCTAAACGAGCAAAGCGTTCAGATACCCCGCGCCGAGCAATACGGCGAGGAAGGAAAAATTCAAAAGCAAAAACCTGGCGATGTATTTTTTCGTTTGCCCCGGCTGCACGCGGCGGAAGGTGTTTAATGTGATCAGACTGGCAAGGGACGCAATGGGTGTTCCGAGTCCGCCGATGTTCACGGCGATCAACAGGCGCGTATAGTCGGAAGTAAAGCGCGACAAAAGCACAGCCGAAGGCACGTTGGATATGAACTGACAGGACAATACGCCGAAGGCAAGCGGATCGAGTGCGACGAGGGATGCAAGAAAATCGGCGACGGCAGGAATGCGTGCAAGATTGCCCGAAAACACAAAAAATGCGCAAAACGTGAGAAGAAGAGAATAATCGACGCGCAAAACCGCACGAAAATCCAAAATAATCAGGGATACCGCCACAGCCAACAACCCCCAATAATAGGGAAAAACCCGGAACACGATCAACACGGACAAAATGAACAGCGCCGAATAGACCAGCACACGCCAAAGCGGCGGCGCATTTTTCGGCCGTGCCGAAATTTCAGCCGCTTCCGGCTTGACCAGAAGACATACGGCAAAAATCAAAACAAACGCCACCGCAAACGGCAGCGACATAATGGCAAAAAATTCGCCCGTCGGAATTTGGAAATACGAATACAGATACAGGTTTTGCGGATTTCCGAACGGGGTGAGCATCCCGCCGAGATTGGCCGCAATATTTTGCATGATGAAGGTAAATGCTGTACGCTTTTTGTCGCCGCACGATTCGAGCACAAAATAGCCGAGCGGAAGAAAGGTTACGAGAGCCATGTCGTTGGCCATGATCATCGAACCGAAATAGGTAACAAACACGAGTGCCAATACAATGTTGCGCATATTTTTGAATCGGCGCACGATGACATCGGCAAGCCATACGAAAAATTTTATATTTTTAAAAGCCGCCACCACCGCAAGCGTACAAAAAAGGCAGGAAAGCGTCTGTAAATCAAAATAGCCTAAATACTCCCGATCGAAAGGCACGAAAAAGCAAGTGATCGCCGCCGCCACGATCGCAACGAGAAGTACAACACTGCTTTTCAGAAAATGAATGATCAAAAGTCCCGCTTTGGGGCGTGCAGAAGGCGCAGTTTCGGACATATTACTCTCTCCTAAAAAATCGGTTTTTATTATACTCTTATGCAAAAACGGCGTCAACAAAAAAAGCGGGAAAAACAGAATTTCTGAGCGCGAAGGTTGCATACATGTCGCTCTGTATGCTATAATAAAGAAAGAGAGGAAACGTCTTTTGAAAAACATAGTATTAAAAATTCAACAGGGCGATCTGTTCCGCTTTTTGGACAGCGAAGACCGCGAGGAACTTTTTGTCGGATCCGGCCGCGGCGTACAGATCGCAGTACATTCCAACGCAGTTCAGCCCCACCAAGTACGGCTGTTTTGCCGAAATAACATCTGGTATGCCGAAGATCTTTCCGAAGAAAACGCGCGCTGTGAAGTGCGGTTGGACGGAAAGAAATTCAAAAAACCCGTTCTGAAACTGGACGGAGTGCTTTCTCTTCGCAAAACGGGCGAAAAAGAACGGGAAGAACTGATACGCATCTCCCCCGTCAAACAGATCAACCGCAAAAAGAGCGGCAACAACTTCGATCTCACACAAAAAACCATGACCGTCATTGGCAGCGGCGCCGAATGCGACATTCGCCTTTCCAGCCCGCTGGTATCCGAACGGCATTGTTTTATCGTGTTTGACGGGCAGAACTGCTACCTGGAAGACGCGCACAGTTCCGGCGGGACCTATGTCAACAACAAAAAAATCAAGCGGCATAAGCTGAGCGATTATGACAGGATCGCCATTCCGTCGACGGCATACGTATTTTACCGCAACCGTCTGCTTTTTTCCACGTCTGCGGCAGGGATCCAGATCGACGCCGTGGGCGTATGCAAACGCGTCACCGACCGCAACGCGCGCGGCAAAATTTCCCTCGTGACGGACGTATCTTTCCGGATCGGCGCAGGCGAATTCATTGCGATCGTGGGCGGCAGCGGCGCCGGAAAATCGACCCTGCTCGACTGCATCAACGGCATGCGCCCCGCAACCGACGGGAAAATTTATTACGACACGAACGACTATTACGAAAACATGAATTCCTACAAAAGCATCATCGGGTATGTTCCGCAAAAAGACATCATGCACGACGATCTGAAACTAAAAGACGCGCTGCGTTATACCGCTATGCTGCGCACGCGCGCGGATGTTTCGGAAAAGGAACTGGAACAGCGCATCAACAGCGCCATTGCCGACGTGCGTCTGCAAGGAAAAGAGCATCTGCGCATTTCCGCGCTTTCCGGCGGACAAAAAAAGCGCGTTTCCATCGCCATGGAATTGCTTTCCGATCCGAAAGTCATTTTTCTCGACGAGCCGACCAGCGGCCTGTCCCCTGACCTCGATATGGAAATGATGGAACTTTTAAGCGACCTTTCCAAAAAAGGCCGCACGATCGTGGCGATCACGCATGCCATGGAAAATCTCGATAAATGCGACCGCGTCGCATTTTTAGGCAAAGGCGGACGCCTTTGCTATTACGGCGATGCAAACGGCGCTTTTCGCTGGTTCAACCGTCGTTCGTATTCGCGTATTTTTGCGCTCCTTTCCGAGGAACAGGCAAGCGAAACCTTTGCGGCAAAATATCGGCGTTCCGCCTACTACCGCGAACTTTTCGCCACCTTTAACGAAGAATACGGCAAAAACAGTATGCTTCCGCCCGAAAACGAACAGGCGGAAGAGGCTTGGAGCAAACCGCCGAAACCGCTTCCCGTCGGGAAAAAACCGCGCAAAACCAATAAAAAAACAGAACCGCAACAGACCGAAACAAATGAGTCCGACTCCGTATCCGACGAGGCTCAAAACGGGGAGGATCAGGCATGAAAAAATTCAAACGGCGTTCCGCACGCATGAATATACGGCATTTCCATGTCCTCACAGGCAGGTATATCCGGCAGATCGTTTCCAACCTCGGCACACTCATTCCGCTGCTGCTTGAACCGTTCGCCATGCTCCTTATCCTCTATCTCGTGTGCGAAAAAGATGCCTTTACCCTGAAAGAGGCCAAAAGCATCACCTCTGCCAACGTGACCATTTTCGTTCTCGTCGTCATGGCCGCCCTGATGGGTATTCTCAACAGCTACCGCGAGATCTGCAAGGAACGCGACATTCTCGCCCGTGAAGTGTTCGGCGGCCTGGATTTGACCGCATATGTAATGTCTAAATCCATTGTTTTAAGCATCGTCGGCGCACTGCAATGCACAATATTATTCGGCGGCAGTTTCTCCTTTATCGACTACGCTTTTCCCAACCCCGCCCAAGCATTTATTCTTTGCCTTCTGGCCCTCATTTTGGTCAACGTCTGCGTTACAAACCTCGGGCTTTTGGTTTCCGCAACCCTGAAAAACTCCGAAAGCGCCATTTTACCCGTACTCATCATCATTATTTTTCAGGTGGTGTTCTGCGACTGCCTCTTCGAACTCAAAGGCGGTGCCGACTGGATCAAATATATCACGCCCAGCACCTGGGGCATTGCCGTATTCGGCAATGCCTGCGGAATCAACGATTGGTCTCCAAAATTCAATAAAGACCTCTACGCAATGAATCCGTGGATCCCCATTTTTCTGCTCCTTGTGTTCTCCTTTTTGCTCCTCGCCTTAACGATCGTCCGCCTTAAACGGACATACCGCCAAAAAGATTAGAGAGGACATGACCATGATTCTGCCGCAAGACCCCTTTATTTTGCTCAGCTTTATCAATACGTCGCTGCGCGATAAATATTCTTCCCTGGCCGCTCTTTGTGAGGACCTCGACGTCGACGAAACGGAACTTAAAAATACCCTCGCGGCCGCAGGATTTTTTTATGACGCGCAAAAAAACGCCTTTCTTTGATACCTTTTCGGTTTGTTTACAAAATATTTTTTATCTTTCCATCAAAGAAAAACTTCCTTTTCATCTTAAAATTTGTCTTAAATTTCGCTGCCCCCAAAGCTTTTGCTTTGGGGGCTCCTTTATTGCCGGCTTTCTTTGCCTTTTTATAAATTTTATAATTAAATTTTTTCTCTTCAAAAAATTCGCCCGCTGAAAAGCGAACGAATCCCCGTAAAAATCTTTTCAATTTTTGTACCGCCGCGATCGTTTTACCTTACTTTATACCCCCCTATCTTCCGTTCGGCTTTCTCATCGCTTTGCCCCGCCCGTTTGGAAGATGTAAATTCTTTCTTTCCACGTCTGTTGAATCGCTTACTTTTTTATAATATGTATCGACCGGGACACTGACTTTTATAAAAAATTTGCCCTATGCGCCCGAAACGAAGCGTTTTTTTGTTCATTTCTCCCGCGGCCGTCATTTCATTTTTGATCGGTGTTTTCTGTTTGCGGCAAGGACGTATCCTTTTTCATATTGTTTTGTTCGTCCTTCTCTTTCGCCGGCAAAACGGCTAATTGATCGGCATAGTCCGAAGAGCTTTTCCAAAGCAAACACGCAAAATAAACCGCAACGGCAACGCCGATAACCGCCGTCAGAACGATTTCACCCGCGCTCCAAACGGCCGAAAAACTTGCATTCCCCGCCGTATAGGCGATTCCGCCGCAAAAATTATAGACCGCATGCACAAATCCGCAAAAAAGCACCCCCGCCCCGCAAAACATGCACACCGCGAGCATGGCTCCGATCAGAAAAGAATACCCGACCTGCAAAAACACCGCGCCGGAAATACCGCCCAGTAAATTTACAAGATGCAACAACCCGAACGCCGCCGACGTTACGATAACCGCAATCAGCCGCCCCTTTTTTCCCGTGCCGAATCTGCCGAGAACGAACGGGAAAATTACGCCGCGAAACGCCGCCTCTTCAAAAATCCCGACGCCGATGCATTGCAGTAAAAATGCCGCAACAACAAAGACAGAACCGGTGATCTTCACCGTTCCGCTCGCAATTCCCACAATCGGCAGATTGTTGATCGCAACGACCAGCGCAGGAAGCGAAATAAGCAAAACTTTCCACTTTCCTCTCTGCGCCATTCCGTTTCGGATGCCCGTATGAAATGCCAAGATCCAAAAAATTGACGCCGCAATAAGGCGAAAAAGGCCGAGGCCTATGGATTGCGCAAGCGCTTCGTTCTCTGTAAAAAGATTGCCGAGCCACTCTGTGGGAAACAGCACGAGTCCCGCCGCAAGCAAATACAGGCTTGCGGCACTCGAAAGAGGCGTTTTTCGCATATAGAGCATTCGTCTTTGCATCCCTGTTTCCCCACTTTTTAAAAAACTTTACGCATTCCGAATAAAATACAGCAGGCAGCGCCCGCATCGGCTCTGCCTTCTTTGTTTCCTATTCGGTTATAATTCCCAATGAACTCCGTCCAGTAGTTTTTCCGCGCCGCGCATGACGTCGGCTATGATCTCCGCGGCCGTCTGTTCCTGCCTGACCATACCCGCGATCTGCCCCGCAAGGAAACAACCGTGCAAAACATCGCCCTCTTCCACCGCTTTCCGAAGGCTCCCCACGCCGTATTCTTCCAGTTTCTCGTCCGGATACGTCGAATCGGCTTCCAGACGCGCGTATTCCATCGTGTATTCCGTCTTGATGGCGCGCACGGGATGCCCCAGCCGTCTGCCCGTGACCATTGTGGAAATATCTTTGGCTTCCAAAACTTTTTTCTTGTATTCGTCGCTGACACGGCATTCTTTCGCCACAAGAAACCGCGTGCCCATCTGCACGCCGCACGCCCCGAGCGCAAACGCCGCGACCACGCCGCGGCCGTCCGCGATCCCGCCCGCCGCAACGACAGGAATGCGCACCGCATCCGCAACCTGCGGCACAAGTGCCATCGTCGTAAGATCTCCGACATGTCCGCCGCTCTCGCCGCCTTCGGCGATGACCGCATCCGCCCCCGCTCGCTCGACAAGCCTCGCCAGCGCCGTGCTCGCCACGACCGGCAATACTTTGACGCCCGCTTCCTTCCAGCGCGCAATGTATTTGGAGGGATTTCCCGCCCCCGTCGTAACGACAGGGACGCGCTCTTCGGCAACCATCTTTGCAACTTCCGCCGCATGCGGACTCATCAGCATGATGTTTACACCGAACGGCTTATCGGTCATGGTACGGCACCGCAATATCTCGCTCCGAACCCATTCGGCATCCGCGTTCATCGCGGAAATCACGCCCAGTCCTCCCGCCTCCGATACCGCGCTCGCCAGTATCGCGTCCGCGATCCATGCCATTCCGCCCTGAATGATCGGATACTTCGTTCCTAACAGTTTCGTCAGTCTGGTCTGCATCTCTTTCTCTCCCTTCTCTTCCCGCTGCGCGCAAGGCTCTGCCTGCCGCGCCGCATAAGGTTTCTTTCAAAAAGGCGCGGCAGGTAAAATCTTGCCGCGCCTCGCTCTTTTATCGCGTTCTCTACACCAGCGCAAACGAAAATTCCGCCTGCGTGCACAATACTCCGCCCGCTTCCAGCGTTCCGTGCGCAAAATAAAAATTGCTCTTCTTCGCTTTCAGCGATACCGTGATCACCGCCGTGTCTCCCGGCAGCAACGGGTGCCTGAACTTAACGCGGTCCATGCCCGTATACAACGGCGTCTTTCCCGCGTGCTCGCCCTTAACAAGCGCAACCGATGCCTGCGCGATCATCTCGCACTGTATCACTCCGGGAACGATCGGCCTGCCCGGAAAATGCCCTTGCAGGAAAAATTCATCGCCTTTCACCGTATAACGCCCGACTGCTTCGCCCTTTTCGTTTACCTCAACTTCATCCAAAAGCAGCATCGGTTCCCGATGCGGCAGCAATGCTTTGATCTCTTCCCTGTTCATACCCCGTTTACCCGCTCTTTTTCATTACGGGTATTATAGCAAAACTCTTTGCAACCGTCAAGCCGCCCGCGCCCGATTCCCCCGGCGCGGGCGGCTTTTCACGAATATTTCACACTATTAACTAAATTGTCCCTCTTTGGGCGCATCTTCGGGAAACAACGGCCCGCTCACGATCGGCAATACGATCGGCGCAGACAGCGCCGTCGACGTCAGCGACGTGACCGCCGCACGCAAATACGGATATAATACCGACGTCCCTTCGATCACGGCTGCGCGCATCACCTCATCTTCTTCCGATTCCGCTTCAAACGCGCCCGTCATTGTCACATGCAGGTCAAACGGCTTGGGCTTCTCCGCCGTATTCTCTATTTTGACTCCGAGCGTCACAAAAAATATCTTTCCGTTCTCCGCTACGCGGCGTACCCTACGCGAAAATGCAGGATTGATCTCTACCTTATCTCCCCTCTGTATGCGTATTCCGTTCAGCTTAAAAGACAACTCGTCTACACTGATCCCTTTGAGTGCCAAATTCGCCATGCCCTTCCCCTCCGTTTTCTGCTTGCGTGCTTACCGCATTCTCTCTTTTGTCATTATAATTCTTTTTATCCGCCTTGTCAACTTTTCCACACAAAAACCCCCGCCGCTTTGCTCTCGCGGCAGGGGTTTTTTATATTTTGTCCTTTCGCTTTTACTTAAACGATCAGACGATCGCCATACCTCTGTCCGTATTGGTTACCGTCTTGATCAGCACAGTCACGCCGGTCTTCGCGTCGACATAGGCAAAATACTGCCTTCCGCCATATTCGCCGCGAACTTCCCAACACAGAACTTCCTGTCCGTTATCCGGCAACAATGCCAATCGGATCCCGTGCAGTTTCATCCTTTCCTGCGCGTTCCGCTCGATCGTCGACTTGGATACGGTCGGCGTGCCGATCGTACGCTCGCAGTGGTTGAGAAGGTAAGGATGCGCTTCCATGCCCGTCACCACACCGCGTTCGGTGCAAACCTTCACTTTGATGCGGTCTCCGTACAAAAGTACACCTTCCTGGATGCATACAAAATCTACCGTGCATTCACTGCCCGCTTCGCTTACCCATATAGGGTGCAGTTCTTCATAACCGCAGGAATCCAAAAACTTGCGTGCGATCTGTACACAGACGCGCATGTCATAGTTCCGTTGACTGCACTCATCATAACTTTCAAACAGCGCAAGCTTTCCGCCCTTTTCCGTGATCTGCGCATAATACGAACGTCCCTGTTCATCGGAAAACTCAAAGTTGAAGCATATAAGCCCTCTGTTTTCCGTCTTTCCCGCCGAGCGCATATCCTTGGGCGCATACGCCTTGAAATATTCACCCGCACGCTGCATCGCCTCTTCTTCGGTGATCGTCTTCTCGCCCGCAAGCACTTCGCCCTGCTTCTTTTCGTTTCCGAATATAGCCGCGATCTCTTCCGGCACTTCGGACAATTTCTGCGTCAGTTCATCGAATTTTTTGCCGAATTCTCCCTGCGCCATCATCATCTTGTCCAACATGCCCTTTTGCGCGCTCTCTACCAATACAGGCAGCGCTTCGCGGATCTTTTCCACGCTTTCATACATATATTCCACAACGGCTTCTTCTTCCGCCGTCAGTTCCTGCCCCGCCGCAAGCTTACGCAAAAATACGCGCGCACAGTTTCCCGTACGGTTCAGAAACTCCGTCATCACTTCCTCGGAATGACCGTCCAAAGGGAATTGCTCCACACACATCTCCGCCAGTTCGCTGTCGACCAGAACATCGGTGAGAATTTTCTGCATTTCCGTGCCCGATGCGATCCGCGCTTTGGCCAGATCGGAATCCATCCGCTCTACAATTTCCGAAAATTCATACACGGCCGTACGATAACTCGATTCCATCTTCGTTCTCGTATCGGCAAGATCAAAATATCCGACCGTCACAATGGCGCCGAGTGCCAGAACCGCCAACGACAGCGATACCACCGCCGCCAGCCAGCCGCCGAATCCGGGGGCGTGCTGTTTGCCGTTTCCGTTGTTCCCGTTGCGCTCTTGCCTGCGCTGCCGACGTTCTTCCGCCCGCTCCGCTTTTTCACGCTTTCTGGCCTGTTCGCGCATCACGCGCTCCTCTTTCTTGCGCTTCTTTTCCTTCGCCGCCTCGATGCGCGCTTCCGCTCGCTCGTTTTCCAAAGCGATCTTTTCTGCCATCATCGGCGCGTCGTTCATTTCTGCCGCATTCTTTCCCGACATCTCGTTTTGCGACTGTTCATTGCCCCGCGCGATCATTTCTACTTTTTCCGCTCCGCGCGAAATATCTCTTTCTTCCATTCCTTTCTCCTCCTTAAATCGCAAAGACATGTTTGCCGATGGTCACCACCGTCTCACGCGAAAAGATCCATTCGCTCGTTGCCGTTGCAGGATTGTAATAGTACAGACATCCGCCCGTCGGATCCCAGCCGTTCATCGCATCTTTCGCCGCGTTGATCGCCGTCTGGTTCGGCGTAAGATTGATCTGCCCGTCGTTTACCGCCGTGAATGCGTTCTTCTGGTAAATAACACCCGCTATCGTGTTCGGGAATTTGGAACTGCGTACGCGGTTCAATACCACCGCTCCGACCGCTACCTGACCCGTATAACTCTCACCACGCGCTTCCGCATAGATGCAACGCGCCAGCAAATACGTGTCCGAATTCGTATACCCGTTGCTCTGCGATCCGCTCTGGCCTGCCTGTTCCATCATGCCAAGCGCCGCAAACGTCGCTTTTCCCACGATGCCGTCAACTTTCAATCCGTTTTTCCGCTGAAAATATTCCACAGCCGCTTTGGTCTTCGATCCATAGATCCCGTCTACACTGCCGCTGTAATATCCCCAGTTTTTCAATTTTTGCTGCACCGTTTTTACATCGTCGCCACGGCTGCCTTGTTTCAATACCGCCGCTTCGACGCTCTCTGTGTACGCAACCGTCGCACCGCCTTGCACTGCCGTCTGTACCGTGAACAGAACAGCCGCCGCCAATACAGCCATCAGTACAAGCACCAATGCACTTACTCGTATGATCTTGTTCATTTCTCCTCCTCTCCAAAACAAAAATCCGTTTACGCGAGGAGGGGAACTGCCCTCATCCCGCAAAAAATTCCTGTACGATCTCCCACAACCGGGAACGAAATACAATGTTTTTGCCCGTCGCTTCCCCGGAAAAACATAGCGGCGGATAAATTACACACCACCAGTTCGCACCCGCGCCACCGCCCAGTTCGACAATCAGCGCATCGTACACGCCTGCCTCCAACGTTATATCTTCGTATACGCGCGTGGGAAATTCTTCCCGACGAAGCTCCGCTTCGGCCGTATATTTAAATCCGCGCGCGGCAAGCACTTTGTTTGCGACCGCCTCGATCGAATCGAGTTCGCCCGCCAGCATTTGCATCGCTTCCTCCTTGCTCTCGCACTGCGCCGCAAGGGGGATCAGATACTCTACTACGGCATCTTTTACTTCATATTTTACAGCCTGGTCCGCCGCGGAATCGGACGCCGCCCGTACATGCATCCGCAAATACGCGCTCTCCGCTCCGGCTTTGCTTTCCTGCGCCGTTAAAACCGCCGTCAAAATTATTATGAATAGTAAACCGAAAACTATACACCCTTTTTTCATGTCTTTTCTCCTTCCAGTGTTGCTTCGAGTATTGCCTGCTCTGAAAAAATTTATACCTGTAATAAAAATTTGCTTCTCTTTTCTTTCCGATTTCTTCCAACTTCACTTTTACTCTGTTTCCTCATCCGTTTTTATCTTATCAGAAAAACAGACTTCGTTATATTTTGCCTTCGCCGAAAATCAAAACTTCTCTTTTCGGTAAAAGAGTGCAGAGCCCGCCGAAATCGGCGGGCTCTGCGCTCTTTCTTTTTTATTCTATTTTCCTGCGCTTAAAAATTCAGTATCTTTCGCTGTTCTCAAAAAAATGAGTCCGATTGAAAACCGAACTCATTGCCAAACAATCTTCTTAAATTATTGCCCCGAACTTTGAATTTCACTTTATTATTTTCGCGGATTTTTGATTTTCCTTGATCGCAACGTTCGTTCGTCGAATTTTTTTCCTTGGTTTTTTGAAATTCGTTTTTTACAAAATCTTTGACCGCAATTTCCGTATCCTATTGAAAAAAGCGAAACACGCAAAAAATCAAGTTTTCGGCAAACGCCCCTTAACGGGATGCTCGAAAAAATCTGGCGTTTATAATTTGTGGATTTTTCTACATTGCGGGCGTTTTATAGAAATAGAGAAAGGTTTCGTCTTCCCCGCAAGGCCGCATTCCCGCCGCTTTCAGCGCGTACACCGAACTTACGTTTTCTTTGTATGCGCGCGCTTCGATCCGCTCTAAACTCAGTTTTGCAAACCCGAATTCCATTAAACCGAGCAACGCTTCCCGCGCATAGCCCCTGCCCTGCCACGGTACCATCACACGCATACCGATCTCCGCTTCCGCCTGATACCCGAATTTGTGCAACACCACTTCGCCGATCAAGGTTCCGTTTAAATAAATGCCGAGCGGCAGTTCCTTTTTTGTCTTGAAATCGTTTTTCAAGTCTTTGACGAACCATTTATCCTTGGGGTTTTTCGGCGCGTATTCCCGCCAGTTCGCACCCCAGAATTTGTTGAGTTCGTCGTCTTTATCCATTGCGGCAAATGTTTCGGCGTCTTCCTGCGGTATCTCTTTGAGAAGAAGCCGCTCCGTTGGAATCTGCGGAAGGGTTGTCAGCGCGTCAAACGTGCGCTTGACGGCAATGTTGTATTTGTCGACAAGCCGCAAAGGAAGATATTGCAGTTTGGATTTTCTCAACCCCATGTCGCCGGAATCATCTTCGCGGTTGATGTAGCGTATGTCTTCTTTGCAAAAAGCCTGCGCAAACGCCTGCGCGATGGTCGGATATGCTCCGGAATACTCGCGTAACGCCTTTTCAATGTGCACGACCATCGTATCGCCGCACTTCTCTCCCGCGGTAAACGCTACGATTTTTCCTCCCGCGCGCAAATACCCCGCCTGCATGCCCAACGAAAAGAGATGTTCCAAAATTCCGAACGCGCCCTTCATCTCTTCATCGGCATACGTTTCCCCCTTTGCATACTGCGACTTTGCGTATTCTTCCAAAAAAGCTTTTACCTCTTCGTAATCTTCCTCTTTGTATTCGCAAAACTGCCAGTCCGGCCACGTCTTTTTAAATTTGTTGACATGGTTGCGCTGTCCGCTGTATTTTCCGCCCGCGTACAGGCAAAAACTTTCCTTTTCATATAAATAATCCCGCCAGCGCCGAATATTGGAAAGATGCAGTTCCGAGCCGTACCGAAGTACCAGTTCCGCAACCTTTTCCCGCGGCACTGCCGTAAAATGCAGGCGCGTATCCGTCTCTCGGCAGTATTTTTCAATGGCGCCGAGCGCACGGCGCTCCGCCTCTTCGTCACCCGTCAAGGATACGGGACAATAAAAATATTCCTGCTTTACATAGCGATCGCGAAGCAGCAGACAGCCTTCCGCTTCGGCATAGTGCGTATCAAGATATCTTCCCCAAACAAACGTCACGCCCGCCGAATAGTTGCTCAACCGTTTGTTCTGCGCCCGAAAATAGGGCAAAAGCCGTACAATATCTTCGTATTCCAATTTTTTGAATTGCATAAATCTGATCCGTGTTTATTCCAAATTTTTCAAGGGGGATTATAGCATATCCTCGCCCTTTTTTCAACAAAATTATAACCCCTTTCAAAAAGCATGTTAGAAAGATCTGCATCATCGGTAAAGGCGGAAAACTCGCGTTGCCGCTTATACTTTTTCATTGCTTTCTTCTGTTTTTTCGCTTTTCAAAATACCCTTTGTCCTTGGCTTTGTCTGATTCAGACATCGCCTTCGACAAAATGCTCTTTATAAGTTTCCCAATACTTTTTGTAGACCCGTTCCTGCCCGTCAAAATTTATCTGGTACATCCGAAACACGACAAAAAAATCTTTCGGCATCCACCGCTCTTCGTAAGAATAACAATATTTCATTCCGATTTTCTGCATGACTTTCCCGCTTCTCGGATTATTTTTATCATGTGTCGCCGTGACGTAAGGTATACCATCTTCTTTTAATCGCGAAAAAAGCGCCTTCCCCGCTTCCGTTACCATTCCTTGCCCCCAGAATTCTTTCAAAAGCGCATAGCCGAGATCGTAGCTGTCATCAAAAGAAACTTTTATATACCCGATCGCCCTTTCTTCTTCTTTTTGGCAGATCGCATAAAAATACCGTTCGCCTTTGATCCTCGTTTCATAAAATTCTGCCGCGTCTTGAAGGCTTTGCGCGGGAAACCACGGCAAAAATTCGTTCACTTTTTCGTCCTTTAACAAAAAATACAAAGATTCGATATCTTGTTCTTCAAATTTTCTCAATAAAAGCCTGTCTGTCTGGATCTTTTCCGTTGCCATTTTTCTCCCTTCGTTGTCCCCTTGTTTTCTCTTTCGCTTTTTTGCATTTTTTTGAAAGCATTTATGATAGATCGAGGGAAATATCGTAATCTTCGTCGATCAATACCGCCTGATGCCCGTATTTTTTACACATTTCAAAATAATGTGCGTTTTCTTTTAAAACAAATTCTTTGGTACACCACGAATCGTCCTTTCGTTGCTCTATGGCGTTCGCGTATTCTTTGATCTTTTTAAAATTTTTTTCTATATACGAGCTTTTCATCACAAGACAAATGTACCGGATGCTGTTTAACTCGGTTTGTGTAAAATCCTCTTTCCAAAAAGGAGAAATATATCCGCCTTCTACGATCAGATTCTGTCGGTTTTCGATCGCGGTTTTTACGATCTCCCGCACGATCGGCCATAAATATTCCTGTAATTTTGCGTCTTCCTCTGCCTTTAACGGCGTGTTTTTGCTGCGTATCAGCCCCATTTTCAAAAGATCGATCGAAAGATACGGGTATTTGTATTTTTCAAGAAGTTTCTGCGCCAACAATGTTTTGCCTGTATGCGTTGCGCCCGTGATCAGAATAACCATTTTTCTCCCTCTTCTCTCTTTTCTTTTCCTTTCTGTATTATAGCAAAAATTTCCGTTTTTTTCAATGAACTTTTCCGTCGCCCGGCAAAAGTTCCTTTCCTTATTTTTTCCGCTTTTATGCAATGATGAAAATGAAGTTTTCGGGCTTTTTCGGCTTTTTTCCTGCCCGACACAGCTTTAAGCACGAAATTTTTCCGTTTTGCATAGATTGAAAACAGGAATTTTAAAAAAACCGTTGACCGTCCGAAAATTTTTTGGTATTATAAAAAAAAGCGTTTTTTTCGGGAATTTTCCGCTTGAAAGCGCTTGTAAGGGGGCTGACAATGGAATATGCGATTTTGATCGCTCCTTGCGCGGCAGCGCTCGCGCTCGGATTTGCGCTGTTCTTCGCAAAACGTGTGATGCAAATGCCGGAGGACGAAGATGCGCGCGGCATCGCCGCGATCATTCGCAAAGGCGCAAACGCCTTTCTCAAACGGCAATACCTGGTGGTTGCCGTCTTTTTTGCTTGTATGTTTGTCATACTCGGCGTTCTGGCTCTCGTCGATTTCGTCGAACCGTTTTTGCCGTTCGCGTTTATAACCGGCGGACTGTTCTCAGGACTTTCCGGATTTCTCGGCATGAAAATTGCCACCGCCGCCAACGGCAGAACGGCAACGGCCGCCAAAACGGGGCTCAACCGCGCATTGCGCGCCGCTTTTTCCGCGGGAAGCGTGATGGGACTTGTCGTCGTCGGGCTGGGGCTTGCCGACTTATCCATCTGGTACTTTACGCTGAAAGGGTTTTATCAGATTATGGAAACTTCCCTTTCGGAAGCGTCGTTTATCGCCACGAACATGATCACTTTCGGCATGGGCGCATCCAGTATGGCTCTGTTTGCCCGCGTGGGCGGAGGGATATTTACCAAAGCCGCCGACGTCGGGGCTGACCTCGTCGGAAAAGTGGAGCGAAGCATTCCCGAAGACGATGAGCGCAATCCCGCCGTCATCGCCGATAACGTCGGCGACAATGTGGGCGACGTTGCCGGTATGGGCGCTGATCTCTATGAATCGTATGTCGGTTCCATTCTCTCGGCCATGGCGCTCGGCGTCGCGGCGGGGTTGGATTTTCTCGGCGCGCTTATTCCGCTCGGCATCGCCGCGATCGGCGTCGTCTTTTCCGTGATCGGCACCTTCTTTGTGCGGACGCGCGAAGACGCTTCGCAGAAAAAATTGCTCCGCGCCCTGCGCACGGGTACATGGTTCGCCGCCGCGGGCACGGCACTTTGTTCTTTCCTCTTTATCTGGTTCGCCGCACCCGACTACCGCCTGACCATCGTTCCCGTTCTCATCGGTCTGTTCGCAGGCGTCCTCATCGGCTTTTTCTCCGAATTTTTTACCAGCGCTTCCTATTCGCCGACCAAAAAGCTTGCCGCTTCGGCTGAAAGCGGCGCCGGCCCCGTCATTATCAACGGAACGGCGCTCGGCATGCTTTCTACCGTCGCTCCCGCCCTCATTATCGCCGCCGCCGTCCTTTCTTCTTACTTTTTGATGATGAACGGCGCAGGCGCCGAAGGGCATGCCATGGGACTGTTCGGCGTCGGCATCTCCGCCGTCGGAATGCTGTCTACCCTCGGTATTACCCTATCCACGGACGCATACGGCCCCGTCGCCGACAACGCGGGCGGCATCGCGCAGATGAGCGGCATGGACGAAGAGGTCCGCCGCCGTACCGACGCGCTCGATTCCCTCGGCAATACCACCGCCGCCACCGGAAAAGGCTTTGCTATCGGTTCTGCCATGCTGACCGCTCTCGCCCTGCTCTCTTCCTTTATCGTTCAGATCGAGACAATCGCCGCGGAAAAAGGCATCGATTTTGTCTTTGACCTCGGCATCGATAACCCCGTCGTGCTTGTCGGCGTATTCATCGGCGCGGCTCTGCCTTTCCTGTTTTCGGCATTTACCATGTCTTCCGTGGGCAAAAGCGCACAGCGCATCGTCCTCGAAGTGCGGCGGCAGTTCGCGCTCGACCCGAACATCCTCACCGGCACAAGTCAGCCCGATTACGCGAAATGCGTGCGGATCTGTACCTCTTCCGCCCAGAAACAGATGATCGCCCCTGCCCTCGTCGCCGTGCTTTCTCCCGTCGTTTTCGGCATTTTGCTCGGCGCAAACGGCGTTGCGGGAATGCTGCTCGGTTCCTCCGTGACAGGGTTTTTGCTCGCCGTGTTTATGTCCGCTTCCGGCGGCGCCTGGGATAACGCGAAAAAATACGTGGAAGACGGCAATTTCGGCGGAAAAGGCAGTTCCGCCCATAAAGCCGCCGTCATCGGCGATACCGTCGGCGACCCCTTCAAAGATACGGCAGGACCTTCCATCAATATCCTTATCAAACTCATTTCGGTCGTTTCCATCGTCTTTGCACAGGTTATCCTCACGGCAGGACTGCTCTGAATCGCAAAATGATTTTATACGCTTTTTCTGAACGGCATTTTTGCCGTATGTGTTTATCTTAAATTCAAAAGCGGCGAAGATCTTTTTCTTCGCCGCTTATTGTGTTTGAAAAACTTTATTTATATTTCGTCGGTTTTCTCAAAATCTTGCTTTCTCTTCCGCATCCTTTGAAATTTTATCCCGCCCGCAGCCGAAACAAAATTTTTTCAAAATCTTGCGTTCGTTTTCAATTCTTTGCAGATTTTGTACCCGTCCTATCCCTTTCGTCAACCTTTTTAAAAACGCACACATAAAACCGATTTTTTCAAAATCTTGGATACGTTTCCGTATTTTTTGCATAGTTTCCTTTCCGAATAATTATTCCACTGCCGCAAAATCCGATTGTTTGAAGGTATAAGCGCTCGTGGTCTTTATTTCGCCGCCGCGAAGATACGTTACGGTCAGCGTTGCGTCGGGGCGCGCCGTCAGAAGAATATCCGATATGTCGAAGTTGCGGTTCAACGTATAGGAAACATCACCCACCGTCATACCTTTAAGAATATCGCCCGACTGCAAACCGATCTTTTGCGCAATCGAATTTTCAACGATGCTTTTTACGACAATGTTTTCCACAATTTCCCCGTATCCGCTGTTCGCATCATAGCTGTACCGCGCATTTTCCGACGTCACGTTGACGCCCAGCTTGGGAACTTGTACGGATACAGCACCTTCGCTTCCGTCCCCGTACTGCCAAAGAATGTTATCCGTAACTCCCTTTGCGATTTCCAGCGGCACTGCATAGTTGATGCTCTGATCCTCGCCGTCTCCCGCGTTGGTGATGCCGATCAGTTTTCCCGAAGTATTGAAAAGTCCGCCGCCCGAATTTCCGCTGTATATCGCCGTATCGATGCGCATGGAACGATATTCCCGCGCGCCCTTTCCGTCGATATTCAGGTTGATATATTCATCCGCTACGCTCACGATGCCTTCCGAAACGGAAATTCCTTCCCCTTCCGGATTTCCGATGGCGATCGCCGTCTGCCCTACATGATACGAATCGGCAAATTCCGCCGCCGTATAATTGGCGTTGATCGCAAGCATGTCGCTCGTCTTCGCCCGCACGACGGCGATATCATTGGCGAGCGATCCGCCGACATATTCGCAAGGAACCGCGTAACTGTCATATTCGTAAACCGTATAGCTTCCGTTGCTTCCGCTCTTGTAAGGCGCACTCTCGCTGCCGTACAGATAACAATGTATCGCTTCGGCAATATGCCCGTTATCGTTGTCGCTGTTCGCATACTGACTATACACGACGTGATAATTGGTGATCATGTACGTGTATTCGGTATCTTTTTTGTAAATGACACCCGATCCCGTATACAAACCGGTGCGCTTGGACGACTGCATGATGCCCGTACTCACCGTTTCGGAAAATTCCGTAAAGAACTTTACGCTCGACGTGAGTGCCTGCCCGATCACTTTGGAATTATCGACCGGAACGTCCACCGTCACGTATTTTTCTAAAAATTCTTCATACGTCAGATCTTCGCCGTACACTTTTTTGCATTCTTCATACAGTTCCTCGATGGTATAGCGCGTATTGACATTGGCAATGATCTCATTGGAACCGTCCGAATAATAGGCAATAAGGCTGTCGCCCACGACGGCGACACTGCGGATATACCGAGGTTCCTCCGTCGAACAGCCCGCCAGCGCAAAAACAAAGACAAGCAATACACTCGTCAAAAGAAAGACTACAAATTTTGCTGCTTTTTTCATACTTTTCCTCCCTTATTTGAGAAGTTGCCCTTATTATAGCATACCTTTTTGAAAAACATACCGATAGAAAAGTGAATTTTTTATGAAAATTGCCTCTTTTTGCCATTTTTTTGCCGAAAACCGCATGGGGTTTTTTGTTTACTTTTTCCTTTGGCCGTTGTATAATAGGATCCAGCCATTACCGGAGGTATGCAATGAAAATAGCCGGACTGCAAAAAACAACGCTTTTGGATTTCCCGGGAAGAGTCGCCTGTACGGTATTTCTTTCGGGGTGCAATTTCCGCTGTCCGTTCTGCCAGAACAGCGAAATTTTAGACGGATCGAGCGAAAATTATTCCGAAGAAGAATTGTTTTCTTTTCTCGAAAAGAGGCGCAATATTCTCGACGGCGTGTGCGTTTCCGGCGGGGAACCGCTCCTTGGCGACCTTTCGGATTTTCTGAAAAAAATCAAAGATCTCGGCTACGCCGTCAAACTTGACACGAACGGCGCATTTCCGGCGCGGCTTCGCGATCTTTGCGAAAAAAATCTTGTCGACTTCGTGGCCATGGACATTAAAAACGCCCCCGACCGCTATGAAAAGACGGCGGGCGTCAAAGTAAACATCGACGCGATCAAAGAGAGCGCCGACTTTCTTCTGCACGGAAAAATCGGGTATGAATTTCGAACCACGGTCGTCAAAGAACTGCACCGTGCCGAAGATTTCGTGCGCATCGGACAATGGCTCAAAGGCGCAAACCGCTATTTCTTGCAGACCTTCCGCGACAGCGAAAACGTGTTAAAACGCGGCCTTTCCCCGTGCTCCGACGAAGATATGCGAACATTTAAGGAGCTTCTGCGGCCGTTTATTCCGAATGTGCTGATCCGCGGCGAAGAATAAAAATTGAATAGCTGTACGGCAAGGATTTTTTTCTGCCGATTCCGAAAAGAACGGGGATTTTTCAAAACCGAGCCGCTTTCGGCTCGGTTTTTTGTGCGCGGTTTCATGGGCTTTCCGTTTTGTCAAAAACCGCTCTGCGCCCCTGCGTTTCACGACTTTTGCTTTTCTGCGGTTTTTTCAAATACACAATATATTGTGTGTAACAAAAAAATTTTTTACAATATATTGCAGTTACCCCTTGACAACACCGACTTGCGGTGCTATAATGAAAACCTACCGAAAAAAATGAGACCGCGTGCAACAGGGCGGGAAAGGAGAGATTATGTATCAGGTTATCAAACGAGACGGGCAAATTGCGGAATTTGACCTTAAAAAGATTGCCGTTGCCATTACCAAGGCGTTTGAAGCGCAGCAAAAACAATTTCATCCGAGCATCATCGATATGCTTGCGCTCAAAGTAACGGCGGATTTCGAACCGAAAATCAAGGACGGAAAAGTTGCCGTCGAAGACATTCAGGACAGTGTGGAATCTGTTCTGATTCAGGCGGGGTATTCCGATATTGCGAAGGCGTACATCCTCTACCGCCGCAACCGCGAAAAGATCCGCAATATGAAATCGACGATGCTCGACTATAAATCGCTTGTGGACAGCTATGTCAAAGCGACCGACTGGCGCGTGAAGGAAAACTCCACGGTCACCTATTCGGTAGGCGGACTTATTTTGTCCAACAGCGGCGCCATCACCGCCAACTACTGGCTTTCGGAAATTTACGACGACGAAGTCGCAAAGGCACACCGAAACGCGGAAATACATATTCATGACTTATCGATGCTGACGGGTTACTGCGCCGGCTGGTCGCTCAAACAGCTTATTCAGGAAGGCTTGGGCGGGATCCCCGGAAAGATCACTTCCGCACCCGCAAGCCACCTCGCCACGCTTTGCAACCAGATGGTCAATTTCCTCGGCATCATGCAGAACGAATGGGCAGGCGCACAGGCGTTTTCTTCCTTTGATACCTATCTTGCGCCGTTTGTCAAAAAAGACAACCTTACCTATGAACAGACGAAAAAGTGCATCGAATCCTTTATTTACGGCGTGAATACGCCCAGCCGTTGGGGTACGCAGGCACCTTTTTCAAACATCACCCTCGACTGGACGGTGCCGAACGACCTTGCGGAACTTCCCGCCATCGTGGGAGGCAAGGAACAAAACTTCAAATACAAAGATTGCCAGAAAGAAATGGATATGGTCAACAAGGCGTTCATCGAAGTGATGATCGGCGGCGACGCCAACGGCCGCGGTTTCCAGTACCCGATCCCGACCTATTCCATTACCCGCAATTTCGACTGGTCGGATACCGAAAATAACCGCCTGCTCTTTGAAATGACCAGCAAGTACGGCACGCCGTATTTTTCCAATTATATCAATTCCGATATGGAACCGAGCGATATCCGCAGCATGTGCTGCCGCCTTCGCCTCGATCTTCGCGAACTGCGCAAAAAATCGGGCGGCTATTTCGGCAGCGGCGAAAGCACCGGCTCGGTCGGCGTCGTGACCATCAATATGCCGCGCATCGCCTACCTTTCCAAAGACGAAAAAGAATTTTTCCGTCGCCTCGATCACCTCATGGACGTCTCCGCACGTTCCTTGAAGACCAAACGCACGGTCATCACCAAACTTCTGGATGAGGGGCTCTATCCGTATACAAAACGGTATCTCGGCACCTTCGCCAACCATTTCTCGACCATAGGCCTTGTCGGCATGAACGAAGCCGCCCTCAACGCCAACTGGATCCGCAAAGATATGACGCATCCCGAAGCACAGGAATTTACAAAACGCGTGCTCAACCATATGCGGGAACGCCTCTCCGATTACCAGGAAGAATACGGCGACCTCTATAACCTCGAAGCGACACCCGCCGAATCGACGACCTACCGCTTTGCAAAACACGATAAAGAACAGTTCCCCGACATCATTACCGCGAACGAACACGGTACCCCCTATTATACCAACAGCTCGCATCTGCCTGTCGGATATACAGACGATATTTTCGACGCCCTCGATATTCAGGACGATTTGCAGACACTCTATACCTCCGGTACCGTATTCCATGCCTTCCTCGGCGAAAAACTTCCCGACTGGAAAGCCGCAGCTTCGCTCGTCAAAAAAATCGCGGACAATTACAAGCTGCCGTATTATACCCTTTCGCCGACTTATTCGGTCTGCAAAGAACACGGTTATCTTTCCGGCGAACAGTTTACCTGCCCGCACTGCGGCGGCAAAACGGAAGTTTACAGCCGTATCACAGGCTACTATCGCCCCGTACAGAACTGGAACGACGGCAAAACGCAGGAATTTAAAGACAGAAAAGTGTATGACATCGCAAATTCCAAGCTGAAAACGCATGCGCATGCCCAGGAAAAAACGGAGGTTTGCTGCGCAGTTCCTGCTTTGGACGGACCGGTCCTGTTCACACGGAACGGTTGCCCCAACTGCAAGACCAGCAAGCTGATGCTGGATAAAGCGGGCGTCAAATACAAGGTTGTCAACGCCGAAGAAGACGCGGAAATGACCCGCAAGTACGGCGTTAAGAAGGCTCCTTCTCTGCTGGTTCCCGACGGCGACGGGTTCAAAACTTACGACAACGCCAG
Source organism: uncultured Bacillota bacterium (assembly GCA_949287105.1). GTDB lineage: Bacteria > Bacillota > Clostridia > Christensenellales > Borkfalkiaceae > Borkfalkia. Next base: position 5,777 of record CASEFE010000099.1, on the reverse strand, counting down.
CGAGATCCGTAAATTTATTGAGAGCATCTGCTGATATGTACGATATCATCGTGATAGGAGCGGGCGCGGCAGGCATGACCTCCGCGCTTTACGCTTTAAGAAACGGAAAAAAAGTACTCGTCCTCGAAGGTGACAGCCTCGGCGGTCAGATCGCCACTTCGCCGCGGCTGGAAAATTACCCCTCCATCAAGGAGATCAGCGGCGAAGCGTTCGCCGATAACCTGTTCGACCAGATCACCGCACTCGGCGCCGAAGTCGAGATCGAAAAAGCGGTACACATCGAAAAAATCAGAGAAAAACATTTTTTGGTCAAAACCGAATACAGCGAATATGAAGCCAAAAGCGTGATCATCGCCGCCGGCGTAAAACACAAACACCTCAAAACCAAACACGACCGCGATGACCTCGTCGGCAAAGGCGTCTATTACTGCGCCGTCTGCGACGGACCCTTTTACAAAGGCAGAGAAGTCGCCGTCATCGGCGACGCAAACACCGCCCTGCAATACGCCTTGCTCCTTTCCGGCTATTGCAAAAAGGTGTATATGTACACCCTGTTCGATAAGTTTTTCGGAGACGCAAACCTCGTAAAAGCACTGCGCGCCAAGGAGAACATCGAAGTCCGCCCCAAAACCAACGTGGTCGATTTTATCGGCGAATCGGAACTGGAAGGCATCGAATACACGGATAAAGACGGCAACCTTTGCCGTCAGGAAATTCCTGCCGTGTTCGTCGCCATCGGACAGGTTCCCGACAACGCGGCATTTGCGAACGTAGCGGATCTGGACAGCGCGGGCTATATCATAGCCGACGAAACTTGCAAAACGCGTACAGACGGCGTGTTCGTGGCGGGAGATTGCCGCACAAAAGCGGTGCGTCAGGTATCCACGGCCGTAGGAGACGGCGCCGTCGCCGCAACCAACGCTTCACTGTATCTCGAAAATTTATAAGCGTCGGGTAAAAAATACAAACTTCGTTTTTTGTTTCTGTAAATTTTCGGCACAAAAATATTTGCATGAAAGCGCCGTTTGCTACATAGCAAACGGCGCTGTTTTTTGCTGACGTTTTCGTAATTTTTACCCCCCATCGCCTCTTATTCCGACAGAAAATAAACTTTCTTTTCGCTGCGTTTGCAAGTGGTTTTGCGCCTTCTTCGGCGTTGACAACATTGTATTTTACGCCCGCTTTATCCGTTCTCTGAACGCCGGCCTTTCCGCTCAATTATCCGTTTTGCAGAAACAAAACCGATCTTCCCATGGCAGAGACTTCGCGGCAGATCAAAATGCTCTTAAAAAACCGCTGTTTTTTAATTTTTTATTCCTTGCAGACGATCCAAAAACACATGAAAAACTTGCATATTTTATTACAATGCTTGCACGGATCCCCTTGCTTTAAGCAAAAAAGTATGCTACAGTATCTTCGGAGATAAATTGGAGATAAATTTATGAAAAAAGTTTCTGTTTTTCTTTTGGCTGCCCTTTTCTTATGCTTTGCAGTTGTTCTTCCCGGCTGTACCAACACGGATAATTCCTCCCTTTCCGGTCAGTAAAAACCGACAACCAAAAAAACTTTTGAGGGCATAACCTTTCCCTCGCAAACATTTTTGTATGACGGTGAGCCTAAATCCATTTACGCGGAAAATGTTCCCGACGGGGCAAATACCGTTTATACGGGAAACGGACAAACTGAGCCCGGTATTTATACCGTTACCGTGACCATCACCAAAGAAGGTTATAAAACTTTGACTTTACAGGCCACTTTAACCGTGGCAGAAACTTTGGAATGGCTCAAAGACATGGAATCGGAAACCATGTTATCCTTTGCCGAAAACATCAACAGCGGCAGCGGATTGACGGGCGAATATACCTTGGTCACCCTTGATAAGGCAGAAACGCTGCAAAACCTGACAAACTATACTTTTTCCGATAATTACGACGAGAATAAAGTTGTAAGAGGGTTATTTGTCCGTTTTGACGCCACGCTCGAAACAGATCCCGACACCATCCTGTTTACCGCCTATTATATGTTTGCCATCGAATTTGATTCGGATATGCAGGCTGTCGAGGTGAGCACCGATTTTGATCAGTGGGCTATTCGGCCGTGCGAAAGCAATCCCAAAATTTTATATCAGTTTGCTTAAATTTTCAAATTTGCTATTTTAATCATAAAATATGCCCCGGATGCCGCAAAGCTAAACTTTGCGGCATCCGGGGCATTGCATTGTTGCAATATATTCGTTTTTTGAACTACTTCTTTGCTTTTTATGGTCGGGCTTCGTTTTTTGAAATTATTTGCTTCGCGTTTGCCGACCTTTTCTATCTGCTTTGAAACAACTTGCTTTTATGACCGCTCATATTGATTTTAGCGAAACAAACTTCGTATTTACCTACGCTTGCTTTGATTTTATAATCACTTATTTTTGAACCGTTGCTATTGTTTTCGCGATATATGCTTTGTATTTACGATCGCTGTTTGGAAAAGCTTGCTTTGAATTTTTTTCCCCTTAAAAAATTATTGGCTTTGGCGCTGTTTGTCGAAACAAAATTCGATTCTAAATTCCGTGCCTTTGCCCAGTTCGCTTTCGACCGTCAGTTTCCAGCCCGCGCGAAGACACAGCTTTTTGACAATGGCAAGGCCGAGCCCGAATCCGCCGCCCTGGCCGTTATGCGACTTATCGACCGTGTAAAACCGATCAAAGATACGCTTTTTGTCCTCTTCCGACAACCCTACGCCCGTATCCGCTACGGACAGCACGGGCGTCTCGCCGCCCGTCAGGTGCACGGCAAGAGAGCCGCCCTCTCTGTTATAACGGATCCCGTTGCTGACAAGGTTGTTGACGATTTCCAAAAGGCGTTCCCTGCGGGAGAAAACCTTTACATTGTCTTGAATCTGAAAATCGGTAACGATGCCTTTTTCCGCAAAGCGCGGCTCAAACGACGGCAAAACTTCCCGCATGAGCGCGGACAGATCTACCTCGTAATCGGGCAGCGCGTCGCTGTCGATCGCGGAGAAATTGATGATGCGCCGTATAAGATTGGAAAGACGGTCGCTCTGCTGAATTATGGTTCGCGCCGCGTGTCCGATGCGGTCGGCCGGAACGCCGTCCGCCGCGATCAGTTCGGCAAAACCGCGAATACTCGTGAGCGGCGTATTCATCTCGTGCGTTACGTTGGCAATAAAATCGTTTTTCGAGCGCGCCGCCGCAACCGTTTCCGTGACGTCTGTGATCAGAAGCACGTTGCCTTCCTGCTTGAAAGTAAACCGAAAACTGTAATCGCGCCCCTCCATCTGCCGCGTTACGACGCCCGGCGTCTGTTCTTCCAGAATGGCGGCAATTTCCCTGTCTTCGGAAAAACAGCGGATGGGCTCGTTTTTTTCGTAGTCCAGCAAATGCGCCGCCGTTCGGTTGATGAGCAACACATCCGATGCACTGCGGAAAATCACGATCCCGTGCTCCATGCTGTTCAAAATGAGCTTTTCGATGTCCCGCCCTTCCTTCATTTTGGCTACTTTGGCATCGATGTCGGCATTCATTTCGTTCATCATTTTGGCAAGCGGCTGCAACTCGTAAACTTCCGTTTTGACTTCCCGCCCTGCATTCGTGGCGGCATCACGCGTGAGCGTCTGCACCGGCTTCAACACAAAATTTGCCGCCAGCCACGCCACAAGCAGACACACAAATCCGTCGATAAATAAAATGACCACGATGGTCGGAAGAGCGTCTGTAAACGCCGCAAAATACGACGGCTCTTTGATCGCCACCGCTAAAAGATAGCCCTCTTGCCCTTCAAACGTACCTTCAAACGCGCGGCACCGCACAATATAACTCTTTTTGCCGAGCATACCCGTTGCCAGGCCTTCCCCGGACGAGATCGCCTCCTGCACTTCCGGACGATCGGAAAGATCCGCCCCCGCTTCTCCGCCGCTGTCCGCCGCCACGATGCCCTCCCGCGTCAGCAAAAGCACGCGCGCTCCCACCAACTCCGAAAAGGCAGACGCCGTCGATCCGTCCACCGGTCCCGAGGCATATTCTCGCTCATAAATGTTCATGCAGACGGAAAGCTGTTCTTCCACCCGCTTTACGGCATTGTCGTGATTGGTGTTCGAAAACAACAGCGCCATCAGCACCGTCGTGAGCACCGCGACCAGCAGTGCAACAAAAAAAATCCTCTTTTTCATATCCTTTTTCCATGGCGCACTTCAGCCGTGCGCAATAAAAAAGCGGCGTCGGGCCTTTCAAAGCCCGACGCCGCCCGCTCTTACTCCCTGTATACGAATTTGTATCCGACCCCGAATACCGTTTCGATATAATCGATGCCGAGTTTGCGAAGCCGCGCAATGTGATTGTCGACCGTGCGCGTTTCGCCTTCGTCGTATCCCCAAACCGCGTTGAGAATATTCTCCCGCGTGAGCGCCTTGCCCTCCTTCTGCATTAAGTATTTCAGAAGGTTGAATTCCTTGTTGTTGAGTTCGAGTTTGGCGCCGCGCAACGTCGCCGTCATGGTATCTTCGTCCAGCGAAAGATCTCCCCGCACAATGGACGCGACCGGCGCAAACCGCCTGAGCAACGCGTTGACACGCGCCGCAAGTTCGAGCACGCCGAACGGCTTGGCTATGTAATCGTCCGCTCCGAGGTTCAGCCCCTTTACTTTGTCCGTCTCCTGCCCCAGCGCCGAAAGCATGATCACTCCCGTCGACGGACTCTTTTGTTTCAGTTTTGCAAGTACGTCCAGCCCGTTTCCGTCCGGAAGCATAATGTCCAGCAGTGCGACCGCCGGCATGCAGCCTTCCGTCGCCGCCAGAAAAGTCGAAACCGTTTCAAAACACGTCACCTGCAAATTTGACATTTCCAGTGCGCATTTTACGAGTTCCGCAATGCTTTTGTCATCTTCCAACAAATAAATTTTTTTATCCACGTTCTTCTCCGCGGGCTTGCGCCCTCTTTCGTATGCCAAAATTATACCATAAACGCAGCAAAAGAGCAACCTTAACAACGGCTGTACGCAAATATGCCAACACCCGCCCCGATTCAGACGCCCCGCATTTCTCAGTCAAAGGCATGCGCGACATAGGTAAGGTGGTCTGCCGCACGTTCGAGATTGCCGACAAGATTGATAAATACTCCGCTCGACGCCGGTTTGCACTTCCCTTCATTGAGCCGACGGATATGGTCTTTGATCATCACTTTGCGCGCCGCGTCCACTTCGTCTTCCATCGCGTCCACAGCCTTGATCTCCGTTATATCCTTCTTGTCGAATACTTCCAGCGTCTTTTCGTACAAGGCATATATTTTATCATACATATCTTGCAGCGATTTCAGAACCCCTGCGGAAAATTCGATTCCGTCGCGCTTGCAGTTGCGCGTATATTTTGTAATGTTGTCCGCCAGTTCGCTGATACGGATGATATCCCCCGCCGCATGGTGAATGGCGGATACGATCTTCTCGTCCGTCAACGAAACATCCTGCGCGGAAATCTTGATCAGATACGCCACAATGGAACGGTCCATTTCCGCGACCCTGGCGTTCAGCTCGTCTACCTTTGCTTTGGCACTCTCGTCGCCCGCCATAAATCCGTCCAGCGCGCATTTGAGCGATTCCATCGCCAGCCCCGTCATGCGCGACGCCGCTTTGTTCGCCTGTTCGACCGCCACCGACGGCGTAGCCAGAAAGCGGTCGTCGAGCAGAACGGTATCCGTGGCGGGTTTCTGTTCGCCCTTTCTGTCGCGGATGATCGTGGTGGATACCTTTACGAACACCTGCGCGAACGGCAGGAAAATG
>CASEFE010000098.1 GCA_949287105.1 uncultured Bacillota bacterium | reverse complement strand
GGCGTGGAAGTCGGGGATCGTCCGAATGCGCTGGCGGAAGTTGTCGCGTTGATGGAAGAGGCAAACATGAACATTGAATATCTGTATTCATTTGTTTTGACCAATCATAACACTGCCAAGATTTTGATGCGCGTAGAGGATACAGAACGCGCCGTAAAACTTTTGCAGGAGAAAGGGATCAAATTATTGTCGGAGAAAATACTCTGAGAAAAGATTGAAACGGACGGGAAAACCGTCCGTTTTGCGTAAAAGAAGGAAAAACAGAATGTGGTTTGATGAAAGTGTATTTTATCAGATTTATCCGCTCGGCTTTTGCAATGCGGAGCGGGAAAACGATTTTGGCGAAGTTCGCCATCGCCTTTCATGGATTGAAGAAGACATACCGCGTATCAAGGGGCTGGGATTTCGTGCGGTTTTGTTGAATCCTTTGTTTGAAAGCGAGAGCCATGGCTATGATACCGTTGATTTTTTTCATGTCGACCGCCGTTTAGGAGATAACCGGGATTTAAAAAGGCTGGTACAAAAATTTCATGAGGCGGGGATACGCGTAGTATTGGACGGCGTATTTAATCATGTAGGCAGGCGTTTTTTTGCTTTTGAAGACGTGAAAAGCCGCCAGAGTGGCAGCGATAAAAAAGATTGGTTTCACATTGATTTTGGCGGAAACACGCATTATAATGATGGCTTTTGGTATGAAGGATGGGAAGGACATATGGAACTTGTCCGTCTCAATCTGCATAACGGAGAGGTACAAGATTATTTGCGGCGAGCAGTGGAATATTGGCTGGACGAATTTGACATAGACGGCCTTCGGTTGGATGTTGCATATCTTCTACCCGAGTGGTTTTTTGAGCTTTTGCGACGGACGGTCCGCAATAAAAAATCAGATTTTTTTCTGATGGGGGAAGTGATTCACCTTCAGAATTTTGTAAAAAACATTGCCCCCGAAAGGCTTGATTCTGCGACTGATTATGAATGTTATAAAGGTCTTACTTCGGCGCTGAACAGCGATAATTTGTTTGAAATTGCGCATTCGTTGGAGAGACTGTTCGGTGAACAACCTTGGTGCCTTTGCCGTGGGAAAAATTTGTTTTCTTTTGCCGACAATCATGATGTTACCCGTGCATATACGGCTTTGCAGAATAAGCGAAAGCTAACCGTTCTTTACGGAATATTGTTTACAATGCCGGGTATCCCTTGCGTGTATTACGGGTCGGAATATGGCTTGGAAGGGGATAAGTCGCAGGGAGATTGGAGTTTACGGCCGGATCGGTCACACCTGGCGGGCGGCAATGAACAATTAACACCGTTGATTGAAAAACTGAGCGCAATCAGAACGGAGGAACATGCTCTTGCATATGGAAGTTATAAAACGGTTGTTTTGAATAATCGTTTTATGTGTTTTTGCCGCAAAAGGGAAAACGAAGAGATTTTTTGCGCTTTTAATATTTCCGATTCGGCAGTTTCGATGCATTTAGGTGAAGGCCAGGGTAAAGAACTTTTGACGGGTGAATGTTGTACATTGAACGAGGTGATTCTTTCACCTTATGAAGTTCGAATATACAAAAAGATCAATTAGAAAAAATTTTTTCTAAAAAGGCGCGATTGCGCCTTTTTTTAATTGACATAAATAAAGAAACAACGTATAATTATACAAAGCATTGAATAAATATTCTTTAACAGAATAAATTAAACCGAATAAAAGAGGTCGGATGATGGAAGTACTTTTATACATAGGAATATTAGTGGTATATTTTGCGGTAATGATTTTGATCGGGGTGAAAAACAGCCGCAGTTCGCGATCGGTGCAAGGGTTTGTGCTGGGGGGAAGATCAGTCGGCCCTTGGCTTTCGGCTTTCGCTTACGGTACTTCTTATTTTTCGGCTGTAATATTTATCGGCTATGCGGGACAATTCGGGTGGAATTTTGGGATTGCGGCCACGTGGATCGGGATCGGCAACGCCGTAATAGGGTCTATGCTGGCATGGTCGGTGTTGGGCAAGCGTACGCGTGTGATGACGCAGCAGTTGGATTCTGCAACAATGCCGGATTATTTCGGAAAGCGGTTTTCGGACAATAAATTAAAGATTGCCGCGTCGGTGATCGTCTTTATTTTTCTGATCCCGTATACGGCATCTTTATATAAAGGTCTCGGCAGTTTGTTTGCAATGGCATTTTCGATACCGTATTGGGTATGTATATTGATTATGGCGGCAGTGACGGCGGCGTATGTTTTGGTAGGCGGGTATATGGCGACCGTTTGGAACGATTTTGTGCAAGGCATCGTTATGCTGTTTGGGATCGTGGCTGTTGTGGTGGCGGTTTTGTTGAGTCAGGGCGGCTTAATGAATGCAATGGAAGAGCTGTCGCAAATTTCTTCGGGCGATTTCAACGGTGCCTATACCTCCTTTTTCGGACCGGATCTGTATGGATTGATCATGGTGATCATTCTTACGAGTCTCGGAACATGGGGGCTTCCGCAGATGGTGCAAAAATTTTATGCGTTGAAAAGCGAAAAATCAGTCAAAACGGGAATGATTGTTTCTACCATGTTTGCGCTGATCGTGGCGGGCGGATGTTATTTTTTGGGCGGATTAGGCCGTTTGTTTTTTGAATCGGGCGAAACGCCTGCATATGATCAGATTGTGCCTACTATGCTTGCAGACAGTTTATCGGCTATTTTAATTGCGCTTGTATTGGTATTGGTCGTTTCTGCGTCGATGAGTACATTGTCATCTTTGGTAATGAGTTCAAGTTCGACGCTGACGCTCGACTTGATTCGGGGAGTAAAAAAAGATCTGAGTCATAAGAGTCAGATGGTTTTGATTCGGGTGTTTGTTGCAGTTTTTATTGTAGTCAGTGCAGTGATCGCCATTGTGTATGAAGAATTCAAGCTTGCATTTATAGCGCAGATGATGGGAGTAAGTTGGGGGGCGTTGGCCGGTGCGTTTCTTGCGCCGTATTTATTCAGTTTGTATTGGAAAAAGACGACGAAAGCGAGTTGTTGGGCTTGTTTTGTATTTGGTGTGGTGATGAGCCTTACGGCGTTGATTTTATCTTTATTAAATGGTTCTTTGCCGCAAGCATTCCTTGACAGTTTTATTTATAAGTATCTTTTTGGATCTTCGATTTATGTCGGGGTATGGACCATGCTTGCCGGTTTTGTCATTGTGCCTGTTGTATCTTTGATCACAAAGAAACCGGAAGAGAAAGCTTTGGCGGGTTTGTTTGCGCCGTTTGGTCAGATGCACAATGCCGTTGAGCATGTGACGGAGGAGTACATGACGAAGCAGACAAGTAATTTCGTAAAAGAAAAAGAGGCGATTTCAGAAGAGAAATAACTGATTGAACGAAAATCAGCAAAAAAGATAAGAAAGGGACACGGCTTTACCGCAGTTCCGATAGGGGAATTTTTATCATAGGATAAAAGTATAGCGCACTTTACCTTGCAAGCAAGATAAGTGCGCTTATTTATTTTACTTTATAAGTTGTTTGTTTTATAATATCCGAAAGATAAACCGTAATTTATAGGTGAAATATAATGTATGAAATGTTAGTAAATAGAATAAACAACGGGAGAAAAATTTTATTTGATCCTGATGACGAATGTTTAATCAATCTTTATGAAAAAATCAAAAATAAATCTCATAAAACGTTGATTTTATGGGCATGGGAACTTGCGGAAGAATCCGTGCGAGAATTGAATATAAAATATATAAACGATGCAAGGCCTGAGAACGCATTAAACTTATCAAAACAATGGGCAATGGGCAAAGTGAAAATGCCTATCGCAAAAAATGCTATTTTAGAATGTCATTCTATGGCAAAAGGTCTAACGGATATTTCGGATATTGCTTTATGTCACGCGATAGGGCAGGCTTGTTCGGTTGTTCATACGCAAAAACACGCAATGGGATATCCCGTTTATGAATTAACGGCTATTGTCAGAAAAAACGAAATAAAAATATCGGAAGAATTGGTAAAACAAAGAATCGGTTACTATATAGACAGGTTATCATTTTGGCAAAAAGAATCGCAGAGAGATAACCGAACGTGGGCAAATTTTATTTACTGATAAAGTACGGTTTGTCGGGCATTGAACGGAGCGAAGATCATGTAAGACCTTCGCTCCGTTTTCATCTCTATGCCAATTGCCCATTTATGCCGCATCTTTTTCTTATAAAATTGCCATAAGAACCGGAATGTAACGGAATGTCATAATTTTTTGTGATTTGTTTGACAATTATTGGAAAATACTATATAATGATAATGTCATAAAAAAATGTGACAGGAGTCTTTTCAGACATGGCAAAGAAAACCAAGATCAAATCGAAAAAGAAGAGATTTTTAATATTTGGATTAATTTTTCTGATCGTAATCGGAGCAGGAGTGTATTTTTTCACGGCCTGTAATGAAAAGCCGGCTCTTAAAAAATTGTCCGGAAGTAAAAATTTTATGTGCGATCTGAGCGGGGTGCCGGAAGAGCACAGCGGTCTTGACAATGTAGGTGCGATCATCTATACACTCTCACAGCGGGATTTTTACAGTACGGAAGCTTATACGAAAGTGAATGCGGCGGCAGGGGTTAAGCAATACATTAAGGGCGGAAAAGATTATAAAGACGGGATCATGATAGCCAGCACGTTCAGTTGGAGCGAAGCTTCGGGGCTTGCTGCGGGTTTTGTTCCCGATGATGTCTCGTTGCAAAAATTCTACGGTGAAGATAAGGCGGTTATTCGTAAAGGTGCTGTTACTCCGAACGCGTGGAAAGAAGATGCGTGGGACAGAACGGGTTTTGCGTGGAATACGGGCGATCCTTTTGAAGTGCTCAGTGAAGAAGAATACGAGAATGTTTACGGGATTTGGGGAACGGAATTCTGCGACTATATACTCAATGAGAAAACGTGTACTGAAATTTCCGATCTTTCAAAAGAAGGGGAAATTTACAGCCTGACGATCAAGCTGGATCCGAAAAGTTCGGTTGAATATTACATTCGCCAGATGGTGACAATGGGAGGGCTCAGTGATGCTCCTGATTTTTCCAGTGTTACCATGACGTTGTATTTTACGCAGGACTGGTCGATTCAGCGCATTTTTGTGGAAGAAAAATATTCGACAAAGAAAATCGGAATTTCTGCGGCGTGCAGCGGAACGACAGAAATCGTATTTTCCTACGATGAAGCAGATGTCGATGTGTCTGCATACGAAACATATTTTAAAAACTATGCCAAGGCTGAATCTACGGGAACGTCTGATCCGGAGAAAAGCGGGCTGGATTATATCTTGGCAGGCATTTCGCCTTTATTGTATGATCCGACTTGCATGAAAGTGAATGCGGATATAGGCGGGGAAGAATTAACGGGGGAAATATACCTTTCGTTAGCGGGGCTGGATATAGCAGGAATTGCCGCAGGCGGAAATGTTGATCCGATTGAAATTCTTTCGTCCATAAAAGTGCGTGCCAAATTCGGGGGCTTACTTTTAAGCCTTGAAAATGGCACGGCGTACATAAATTATAAGGATCTGAACGGAAAACTTGCGATAACTGATCTTTTGACGATGTTGCCTGAAAGTACACAAGAGGGAAACAGTACAGGGAAGGAAACAGGCCTTCTTTTTTCCGTTGACGAAAGTTGGGATCAGGATCCGTCATTTATACCGGCAACGATCAAAGTTGGCGATGTTGAAATACATATCGGATTTTCATTTACGGGCGAAGGGATCAATTATCGTTGGTCCAAAATAGAAGCTTCATTGGAAGGTGTAGGAACGGAGATCGAACTCAGCGTTACGCCGTCAGATAATGGCGAGATTCCTGCGGCGGATTCTGAAAATGCTGTGGATCTTGCTCCTTTTATCCGTGAAATTGCGCAGTTTGTAACATCAGGCAAATACGGCTTGGTTTTTAACTATGCGCAGGAAAACTTGGGGCTTTTTATAGACGGCTCTGCAATTTTGGAAATCAGAGACGGGCTGAAAATACAAGGTGAATTGAATGTTTCCGTGCAAGGAACAGAGATTCCTTTGCAAATCACTTATGCCGAAGAACAGATATGGCTGAAAGCCGGCAATCTTGCTGTAACCTCTAAAATTGACGCGGAGGATATCGGCCAAGTAATATCCTTATTCGGCAACGATCAGCAGGGAAACCCTGGATTACAGCTGCCGGAGATTATCCGCATGATTTTGGGCATTGATTATGACCGACTATTCAAAGATCTGACACTTTCGAATGAAAGATTTTCTTTGACGGCAGACGGAGAAGTGCTCAAAGGGATTTTAGCAGGAATTTTGGGTGAGGCGTCGAATATTCTTCAAGGCGATATTACAATCGGTTTTAATCTTGTCGAGAAAGAATTTACGATGTTTGCGCTGGGCGCAAACATCAGCGCCTCGGCAAGTGATAGAGAAGTTGTAAAACCGCAATCATCGGAATATGTGGAAATCGATATCGTCAATGCATTGAAGAGCGGTATCGCTTTTGTGAAAAATATTCTGAACGGAGAGACGGGATTTGCGGCTGAAATTGCTTTTGGCGAAAACAAGGCGGAAATTTTGGCTCTTCTTCGTATGCAAGATGGCAGCTTTGTCAATCTGCAAGGCAAGATCGGCGGACTGGATATACTGGCAGAGGCGGACGGGATTTGCATTCGATATAAGGATTTTCTCGGAAGACTTCCTTATGAAGGGATTATGCCGGATATGAACGCGATGTCCGATCTGGATATTTCAGCAATCCTTGGTTCGATTTTAGATTCAACGCTTGTAAAAGAAGAGAATAGATATACTCTTTCGGGAAGACTGGCGTTGGGAGAAACAAAACTTCCGTTTGCGATCAATTTTGTACAGACGCAGGAAGAAACGAATCTGGAGAGTGTTTTCATATCGACCGAATTATTCGGTGAGTCTGCAAAAATTCAATTGACATTTGGTGAAATAGAGGGCATGCCGGAATTTTCCGGTCAGAACGCAGTGGATCTTTTACCTTTTATTCATCAGATTCGCGATTTAATAGCGAGCAGAAAGTATTCTATGTCGTTTTCATACATAGACTCGCAAAATTATATTGACATATCAGGAACAATAGCGCTAGATCTTTCTTTGGAAAACTTTGTGAAAGCGCAAGGCACATTGGAGGCCGAGATAGGGGCGTTAAATGTACCCGTTGAATTTACTGTTTTTGGTAATGATATTTATTTAAGCGTTTGCGGAATGAAGGTGAAAACAACGCAGGAGGAAGCAAAAGCGTTGTTGGAAAAGCTTCTTAAAGACATAGAATTGCCTACGATGCCTGCGGAAAAACTTGCTGTTTCTGATATTATCTCTTCGTTATTTTCGCTTCATTATGACGAGATTATAGCCGGTTTATCATTGACGGGTGAAGAATTATCGTTGCAAATAGATGTTGACGCGCTGTTGGAAGGAATCGGCCAATCTGTCGGGACGGACGACTTTTCTGTCGGAATGGTGTCTGCGGTCTTGAATAATAAGTCGGGTGTATTTACAATATCTGCGCTGGGCGCTACGATAGATTTTGCTATGAGCTCGGCAGAAATAAAAGAACCGGTCGATTTTTCAGAGACGAAGGACATTGCGTTTACGTTGGGTGGTGAAATCGTACTGCGGAATGAACAGTTGTTACCGGAAGCGGAAAACAATGAGCTTGTCCTTTCGGTGGAAATCCAAGGTGAGGTTTGGTTTGCGGAAGGATTGCAGATTTTATTGAACATAAAGATCAATGATTTTTCGGATGTAAATGTTCTGTATTGTGATGGAAATATAAAGTTTGCTTACGGAGAGCACTGGATGGAAGTGCCGATGGACCAATGGCAAACGGTAGCCGAAAAATTCTCATCTTTACGCGGAAATGCAAGCAAAGATGTGTCGATAGAGACAATGCTTGCGCTGTTTGGCGAGGGAGGTCTTGATTTATATTCTGTTTTGAAAGGGATTGAGATTTCTGTCGGGGCTGGCGGATTAGGTGTTGTGGCTGATTTGGCAGCGTTGCTGGGGAATGGTGCAGGAAAGGCTAATTTTGTGCTCTCAACGGATAATAAAGGACTGCTTATACAAGCAGATTCGATTTCCCTTTGCGGCGTGACAATCAATGATTTGAATGCCGAGATTTATGCAGCAAGCAATGAGTATTCATTCCCGAATTTGAAATCTACAGATCAATGCAAAAACGTATTTGAATTTATACTTAATTCGTATGAAGAATTTGCAAAGACCTCTTATCTTGGATTATCTTTTGAATACGCAAGTGCAGGAACAGACATAAATTTGGACGGAAAGATCCAGTTTGTGCAAGAGGAAAACGGTACAAAGGTTCAGCTCAATCTTGATTTTGCAGTAAGTATTTTGAATTACGAGCTGGATGCAGACGGAAATCCTGTACTGGAAAGCGGGATCAAAAAAATATCCGGTGGCCATTATTTGCATTTATCTGTTGTAGGCAGTAAGCTTTACTTTACCTATTCAATAAAAGCTATGGATGCGCCGACTGCATTACGAGTCACGATGCCAATAAGCGATTTGTTTGATGCAGGCGAGACGATCCTTCCGATTTTGTCTCCTTTATTGGGCATTGATGAGTCGGTTTACTATTATGATTTTGTTGTAAAAATCTTGAGTGGCGGATATACGGATATCAACAGCGGTATTTTCAGCGAAATGGATACGGAGGAATGGTGCGATTTAATTCTTGGGATCATTCGCGAATATTCACCGTCGGAAGGGGAGGATATTTCTTCAAAAGAACCGGCTAATATTGTGTTGAAAAAGGATGAAAACGGAAATCTTGTCGTTTCCGTAAGTAACCTTACAGATGGAAAGGGTGACATGAAAATCACGCTTACAACCTTAAAGGAAGAAATTTCAATTGCCGAGCCTTCAGATGCATCTCAATATATAAATGTATCCAGTATAGCGAGTTTGTTACAGGATGTGCTTCAGGCATACGAATATAGAGATACGGGTTATCATCTGACGGGCTTCATTAACGGTTCGATCTCGATATGGACGATTGCCAATATAAATTTAGATTTACGTGTTGGTGTAGAGTCGGATAATTCAGCTTATATTTATCTTAGTTTATCCATTCCCGAAATGATAGGTGTAACGAACGGAAAAACGCGGACGGATATAATAATTAAGGACGGATATGTTTATATAAATCGTTTCATGAGTTCATATTATCATATCGCGTTTCCGATATGGAAAGGCTGTGATTATCGGGATTACCGTGCGATGACGTTAAATTACTTTTTTGAAGATATACTCAACCAAATCGTATTCATCTTTAATTTCAGCAGTGTTGTTTCCAATAAAATATTGGAAAATAATGTAACGGAAATCAATGCCGATGCGGGGCAGATGGTTACATTGTATGAAGCAACGGAAGCAAAATATCAATTGAACCTGAATCTGGGTGCGCTGGCGGGTACATCACTATTGGGTGATATTTCTATAAATATCGACCGTAGTTTCAGAGAAAACACAGTTGATCAGCAAGGAAACCAAAAAGCGGTTTATGATTTAACAAAATTGCATGGAAATACCAATCTTCTTGGAATTGCCGATGTGTATTATGAATTAAACCATATTACACCGGGAAGCCAGGTTGATTTCGGGGTAATGAATGAAGGAATTAAAACCGCTTTTGAAGCATATGGCTGTTTCGACGAATCTTCGATGCAAACAAAAATCGCAGAGAAAGGAATGATAACCTATACAAATCACTGACAGGATATGTTTGGAAATCCGAAAAAGCGAATTCAAATTGCTTTACAAGCGGAAGAATATATGATATAATACAGAAAAATCATAAAAAACGCAGAGAAGCGGAACAGTATTTTGAAATTCGGGGAACAGAGAACCGTCGGCAGGTGTGAGACGGTCGAAGAATTCGAAAGAACTCACCGCCGAGCGGTTCGAGCGAAAGGGAAACCGAGTAGAATCGGAACGGGTACTCACCGTTAAAAGAGTGGAATATGCGCCGAAAGGCAAGTATTTACAAAGTGCGCGCAGTTTGCGCGAAAAAGAGTGGTACCGCGAAGCCCGTTTTCGTCTCTTTAAGAGTCGGAAACGGGCGTTTTGAATATAAAAGGAGAAATAGTATGAAAAATTTCCGAAAGTATACCAAACAGTATTTTATGCCGCCAGTGCGCTGTATGGACTGGGCGGAAAAGGACGCGGTTGATCGTGCGCCCGTATGGTGCAGTGTAGATTTGCGTGATGGTAATCAAGCTTTAATCGAGCCGATGACGCTTGAACAAAAAGTTGATTTTTTCAAATTACTGTTAAAAATAGGGTTTAAAGAAATAGAGGTGGGGTTTCCCGCGGCCAGTGATACAGAGTACACGTTTTTACGGACGTTGATTGAAAACAATTTGATTCCGGAAGATGTTACCGTTCAGGTTTTAACGCAGGCACGCGAGCATATCATTCGCAAGACGTTTGATGCGATCAAAGGTGCAAAGAATGTCATCGTGCATGTATATAATTCCACTTCGGTTGCGCAGCGAGAGCAGGTATTCAAAAAAGATAAGGCAGAAATTAAAAAAATAGCGATAGAGGGTGCCAAGCTTTTGAAACAACTCACCGATGAGGCGGGCGCGAATTATCGTTTTGAATACAGTCCCGAATCTTTTACGGGAACGGAGCCGGAATACGCATTGGAGGTTTGCAACGCGGTATTAGAAGTTTGGAAGCCGACGGCGGATCGTAAGGCGATCATCAATTTGCCGGCTACGGTAGAAAATGCGATGCCGCATGTGTTTGCGCAACAAATCGAATATTTATCAAAAAATCTTATTTATCGTGAAAATGTCATGCTTAGCCTGCACCCGCACAATGATCGCGGCTGTGCAGTGGCGGCAACGGAAATGGGATTATTGGCAGGGGCTGACCGTGTGGAAGGTACTCTGTTTGGAAATGGTGAGCGAACCGGAAATGCGGATATTGTTACAATTGCAATGAATATGTATTCACAGGGTGTAGATCCTGAACTTGATTTTTCATTCATGCCGGAAATATGCAATAAATATTCAGAATATACACAGATGCGCGTATCGCCGAGGCAGCCTTATGCAGGCTCTCTCGTGTTTGCAGCTTTTTCGGGCAGTCACCAGGATGCAATTGCAAAGGGAATGCAGTGGCGCCGGACAAAAGATGTTGCACACTGGGATGTCCCGTATTTACCGATCGATCCGCAGGATGTCGGCAGGGAATATCAAACCGATGTAATTCGGATCAACAGTCAGTCAGGGAAGGGTGGAGTTGGATTTATTTTACAAGAAAATTACGGCATAGACCTTCCTCCCAAATTCAAAGAGGCGATGGGGTATGCGGCCAAAGGTGTTTCAGATCGTACGCATAAAGAATTGAAACCGACGGAAGTTTATCAAGTATTCCGGCAATTTTTTGTGGAGAACCGAAACGTATTTTCTGTTCCGGAATGTCATTTTCAGCAAATTCCTGACGGCATAAAAGCGGTTGTTACGGTTGCAAGAAAGGGTTCAACAAAGAATATAACGGCGGAAGGGAACGGGCGCTTGGATGCGGTTACGAACGCATTAAAAGCATATTTTAATGTGGAATTTGAATTGGTTACTTATGAACAAAAAGCATTGAGTGAAAAATCAAATTCGCAGGCACTTTCTTTTGTAGGATTGAAAAAAGACGGAAAAATTTATTGGGGGGCAGGAATCAGCGACGATATTATTCAATCGTCGATCGATGCGCTTGTTTCCGCATTGAATAATCGGTTTACGGAAGAAAACCTTTCATAAAATATCTTAAACTTCTATAATTTGATTACGATTTTATAAAAGTCAAGGGTGCGCATCCATTCGGATGCGCGCCCTTAATATTTTGTAAAAGAATCGCTAATTAAAAATCCGATAAAATGGAATTTCTATATTGTTTTGGTGTTACGTGAGTTGTTTTTTTGAATAAGAGATGAAAATATCTTGGATCACTGAATTGAAGGAGGTCAGATATTTGGCTGAATGATAAATTTGTTTCTTTAATTAGTTTTTTCGCTTCTGCAATTTTCAATTTGTTAAAATAATTGATAATCGAATCACCGTTTATTTGTTTGAATGCCTGACAAAGATAGGTTTTGCTGTAATTAAAGTTGTTGCACAATTCTTGAAGAGAAACAGTTCCGTAAACTTTTGCATTGAGAAATTCGATCATGCGGGTTGAAAGGTCTTGCGCAAAGCTTTCGTCTTTGATAAATTCTAAACTTCTCGTTTCTCGATTTTGTTCCAATCGTAAAAGATGGATCAGCAATAATTCGAGATCGAGCAAAATTGCCTGTTGACCGCCAAGATTTGGATTTGGCAAAAGTGATAACTTTTCCTTAAAAGGCAAAGAAAAAGTATGTTGCGTTTCGTTCATGATGTCTTCAATGAAATGTTTGGATTTTTTGTCCAATTTTGATTTATAACCGCTAAAAAATTGCATGATAGGGGAAGTCGAATCAAAACACAGTACAAAAATTGAAGAGTCTTTTGAACCGTTGGCATGAATGGAATGTTTTTGGTTTGGGCTGATAAACAGCAGTTCTCCTTCGCACACAGTGAAGGGGACATCATCCATTGTATAAATTATACTGTTTTTATCGACGTAAACCATTTCCCAGAAGTTATGAAATTCTTCAGGGAATTCATAGGATTTTGATAAATTTAAAAATTCTATGGTTATTAGGTCTTTAACAGTAATTAAATTTGTTGCTTTATAACGATAATATTTCATGAGAAAATTTTAGCATAGTTTATAAGAATTTGTAAAGAGATATAGAAGATAAATAATAAAATAAATAAAATTATTTGTACGATATTATGATAATTGTAAACGATTTATCATTTACGTAAGAATAGGACTCCTGTATAATTAATACTGTAATTTGTTATTGATTTTTATGGGATAAAAATATTCCCTGAAATAAGCATACAGGTAAGGAGATTGTGGAAATAAAGGAGCGAATAAAAATGGAATCAATTGCTGAAAAAACGAAAAAGAAAAAAATAAATATCAAGCGGGGCATATTTATAGTCGGCATGTTGATTGTACCATTGTTAAATTTCATATTTTTTTATGTATACGTAAATTTTGATTCGATTTTAATGGCTTTTCAGGTTCGGAGTGGGACAGGGGTAATATATACCTTTGATAATTTTAGATTATTATTCGAAGAATTTGGCAAAAGCTCTTCCGATTTATGGATGAATATTCGAAATACGCTGATGTATTTTGCATTGAGTTTTTTATTGATGCCTATATCGATTATGGTATCTTATTTTATTTATAAGAAGATATTATTTTATCGATTTTATCGGATTATATTTTTTCTTCCGTCCATTATTTCTGCGATTGTTTTAACGATACTGTATAAAAACATACTAGGTGTTTATGGGCCGATTGCTGCGGCGTGGAAAAATATTTTTAATTTAAATTATACACCGGAATTTTTTGGGGATTCTCGATATGCTATCTGGGCATGTTTAGGATACAATGTTTGGACCGGGTTTGCCGGGAATTTTATCTTGATTGGCGGAGCCATGTCAAGGATACCTGATAGTATAATAGAGGCAGGTGCTTTGGATGGCAGTACACCGTTTATAGAATTGAGAAAAATCATAATTCCATTAATTTGGCCGACCGTGACAACTTTAATAACGTTAAATTTTGTCAGTATTTTCAGTGCCGGCGGACCTATTTTGCTTTTGACGGAAGGGAATTATAATACGGGAACTTTATCGTATTTTATTTTTGCGCAAGTGTATTTTGCGGGTGGTGACGGGCAGTATGCTTCAGCGGTAGGTATGTTTTTCACAATATTAACAATTCCTGTCGTTTTGTTAACGAATTATGTAGCGAACAGGAAAATTGAAGCAGTTGAATATTAAGGAGGTTAAAAATGGAGAGGACACTAAAAAAAAGGTCTGTATCTAATCGAATTGTTTTTATGGTGGCCTTCGTAATATTTGCTGCGTATGCCGCTACATTGTTTTATGCGTTTTTATGGGCCATAATCTCAGCTTGTAAATCAAACAGTGATTTTGTCATGCATATGTTTGCAATGCCGGAGAAGTGGTATCCGCAAAATTATTTAAAAGCATTTACACTGTTGCGAGTAAATATTGGTGGAAATCAATACGTAAATTTGTTGGGGATGTTAATGAATAGTGTATGGATTACAGTAGGAGGAACTGTTTTATCGATAACATGTGCCACAACAATGACGTATGTAGTATGTCGATATAGGTTTCCTGGCCGCAAAATAATTTATTTTTTGAATCTTATAGTGATGATGTTGCCGATTATGGGTAGCCTGCCGGCGCAATACAAATTTGTTTCAGATATTGGGTTTATTAATACGCCGTTGATATTATTGATGTATGCTGGCGGGTTTGGGTTGAATTTTATTGTGATGTACGGATTCTTCAAAAATTTGCCTTGGAGTTATGCGGAAGCATGTTTTATAGATGGTGCCAGTGATTTACAAACATTTATTTGGGTCGTTGTCCCGATGACCATGCCTATAGTTACTGCTCTATGTGTTATATCAGGGATCAGTATTTGGAATGATTATCAAACGCCGATGTTGTATTTAAAAAGTTTTCCGAATTTGGCGTTAGGGCTATATCAATTTAATTCAAATATGGTTTATGAAGCCGATTATCCGACTTTGTTTGCCGGCTTTGTTATTTCTACGATTCCAATTTTGATTTTATTTGGGTTATTTAGTGAAACAATTATGTCCAATGTAACAATTGGAGGGTTAAAAGGTTGATGAAATTAGTTAAAGAAAATTTAAATATAGGGGGGGATTTTATGATAAAGAAAATAGTATCGGTGATGATTTGTTTATTCATGTTTTTTAGTGTTTTCGGATGTAGCCAAGGGATAGGAAATAGTGCCACGGATCTTGAAATCAGTCTGTTACGGTGCGGATTGGGGCGAGAATTTTTGGACAATATAGCAAAAGCATATAAAGTTAAAAATCCGCAAGTAAATATTTCGGTTGATAGTAGTGCGGTGGCTGGAATATTTGAGAATACAATTAATGCAGGTGCAAAAAACAATACAATCGACTTGTATTTTACAACAGAACCCAAATATTTCAAATTGTTGGCGGATGGGAACAAAAATATTGCAGATTTGACCGATATATATAAGACGACTGTGGAAGGAGAGAATAAAACTATAGAAGAAAAGATGCCGGAAATTGTGCGAGAAACGTTTTCTTATAATGGAAAATATTATGCGCTTCCGTGGCAAGCTGTTACGAGCGGAATAGTTTACAATGCTACATTTTTTGAAGAAATGGGTTACAAGGTTCCAAGAACTACGAATGAATTGGAAACTCTTGTTGAAAAAATTTTTGAGACAGGAAATACGCCTTTTATTCACAATATGAACGGCTATTGGAACACGGTTATAGAAGCGTGGTGGGCACAATACGAGTCGATTGATGGATATAATGATTTTTTTAGAGCAAAATCCGGATCAGAGCAGCCGTCTGTAAAGATTTATGAGCAGCAGGGCAGGCTGGAAACTTTAAAGCAGTTAGAACGAATCATAGCGCCTCGCGGATACGTTTATGAGGGAAGTAACTCTTTAGCACATACATTTTCACAAACATTATTTTTAAACGGCGCAGCTTATATGATGCCGAACGGAGGGTGGATGGAGAGCGAAATGAAGAATGATGAAGCTCTCGGGAAATATGATTTTAAGATTATGAAAACGCCTATTTTAAGCAGCTTAGGATCAAAGCTTGGTTT
>CASEFE010000097.1 GCA_949287105.1 uncultured Bacillota bacterium | reverse complement strand
TTTATGCGCCGCCCGACTTTATTGTTTGTAAATACAATAACTTTGCCATTCGTAAACTTTTTGTCGGCAACGCACTATTGTAGAGTTTATATAAATATTTTGCGCAAAAGCTTAACCGTAAAGTTTTATAGACTTTGCGGTCGCCGAAACTGCATTATTTTTTAAATTTTTTTAATAAGACTGAATTGCACAACCCGGTAAACAGAGCTTTTCTAAATTTCTATTCTAAAACCGCATAAATTTGGAATAAAATCAATCGAGCAACGTTTTTCTGTCAAACAACGGAGAGGCAAAAAATTGTTCCAAGCTTATATCGAACCCCTCACAGATCGCATAGAGCGTTTTTATTTTGACGGAACGGCTGCGCTTTTTCTTGATCGATGTGAGCGTGGTCTGCGGCACCCCGCTCTTTTCAAACAATGCATATTTCGTCATATTGCGCTCAATGCACAATTGCTCTATCCGTAAAGCGATCGCATCTTCCAACAGCATACCTTGTCCTCCTGTATTTTAAGACGTTTGTAGTATAAATTTTTTTACTGTTTTTATACTGCTATGTATAGCATAAATGCAATATAATATAATTTATGCTATAATTGCTTTGCGGTATTAAATCGGCAGATATTTTACCCTCAAAAAGACATCAGGCGGCACATTCTGTGCCGCCTGGCGTATTTTTAAATAATTTGGTTTTATCGAAAACACGCAAATCTGCAATAAAAAACATTTTTTCAACAAAATCAATTGTAGAATTTATAAACATTGCTATCCGGCAAAAACAAAACCGTATAATACTTTCATTTAAATAATAAGAAATACCTATATTGCGCCGACATCAAATTTTATAATATCGAAATTATTTTCGCTTTTCTGTTTCCAAATCATTTCAGAAAAACACCGGTCAACTGGTGGTTTTCTGAAATACGCTCCTTAGCTCAACGGACGGGAAATTAAAATATTTTCCGGTTGTTGTACCTCCTCATACAAAGTTGCCGTCACCGTGGGTAAGCCGTTTGCCCCAGTCTTTATACCGATTTTATAAACCGTCGTCCCGCTCACATCCTCAACCCGCGCCAAAATCATAGTTCCTTCTAAAAAAAGCGAAGCTCTCTGCAACACCATGCCTTGATTTTCAAACGATTCCAAATAGCCTTCGTGGCTCAATATTTTTTTCGAAGATAAATCGTAATACCAGATTTGCCCTCCAAATAATTGCGCAACCATAATATGCGGAGTGAGCGGAAAAGTTTGAGCCATATCAAACAAATGAAAATCTGCACGATATGTATTTGCCGCGCCTTCCGTAAGCGTTCCGCACCAACACCCCTCACTTCGCGTGTTCCCGTCTGCATTGGCAACATAGATTTCGTTTCCGAAAAGCGAGACATATCCCCCTTTTTCAAGATTCTCCTCCGTATAAAAACGTACAACCGTTTCTACCTCTCCCCAATTCTCCTGCAATATCCCGTCTCGTCCATATCTTTTTACCGTATAGAGGTTGCGACCAGAACTTTCCTCTCCGGGCTTGGCGTACACAGTCTTATCGAAAACGTACACGTAGCCGTCGTCACCTGCCAGAATACGTTCCGTTACATAAATCAGATTTCCATCCTTACGGGAAATCGAATCGTTGTAAATATAAATATTTCCGAACGCGTCTTCAATTGCGTTGTAAACACGAATATTTTGGTTCGGCATAAGATTTGTCACCGTAAATGTTCCGTTCTCGACGCGCAGATAATAATACATCTTTGATCCGTTGCTCCATTCGTTTCCGGATGCCAAAAGGTTATTAGAAAGTATGTCAAAAGATTCCACCATATCATTTAGCGAAAATATTTTCCCTGTTGCGCGGTCAATAACAAAATTTTTGTAACCGATCTGGAAAAATTTTTCGTCTTTGGGAAACCTTTCAAGCAGCTCCGAATATTTCGGATACTGCCTATATTGCAAAAAAATAAAGCTGCTTGTTACATACAAATTGGCGGGATACCCTTCGATCTGTTCCTGCGTGACTTCATAGGTTTCACCGTTTTGATCCGTTTTCTTAAAAATAAACGGAATTTTCTCATACGTACCGTCTTTTTGAAACGACACAATGTATGTTTTTTTCCAGTTCAGTCTCTTTGCAACATCAGAAATATATGCATCTTCCTCAACCAGTCCTATTTTTTCAATTCCATGCAAATCGATACGCGCATTATCAAACATCTGCGCGCTTAATCTTAGCGGCTCACCATCATAAGACGGCTGCTCTGTTTCGTCCTGCGGCTGCTCTGTTTCGTCCTGCGGCTGATTTGTTTCATTCTGTGTCTGATCGCCGTTGCCTTTTTGAACTACAGCCGTCTGTTCGCAGGCGACCGCCAGAAAGACAAAACAGATCAGCAAAAAAATACCGATCACTCTCTTCATTTTTCTCTCCTCACTTTTTATTTTTAAATTTTTATGCACATCATCCCATGCGCCCGCAAAAAAACAGGTTTTTGCGATCTTCTCATTTTCAGTATACTATATGCCTTTTCATTTTTCAACCCTTTGTAAAAAAAGCGGCTCAGATTTTCATGTTGACTTTTTTCAGGAAACATATTATAATAATTTTAACCTGCGGCGTTCCTTTGGCAAAGAAATAGAATCGGGTTGCCGCGGAGGTACAAAATGATTGCCGAAAATGTAAAAAAAGTGCTCGCCGAGATTGCGGGCGGAAATAATTTAGGCGAAAAAATCACGCTCGTTGCCGCTACAAAAACGCGTTCGCCCGAAGAGATCAACGAAGCGATCGACGCAGGCATTGCCGACATCGGCGAAAACAAAGTACAGGAATTCACCGAAAAATTTGATCTCGTTCACGGCGCAAACCGCCATTTTATCGGGCATTTGCAGACAAACAAAGTAAAATATCTGATCGGCAAAACGGCGCTTATCCATTCGCTCGACCGCGAAGAACTCGCCGCTGAAATTCAAAAACGCGCCGAAAAAGCCAATTGGACGGCAGACTGTCTGATCGAAATCAACATCGGAAACGAACTTTCCAAAAGCGGGTTTTCGGCCGATTCGGCCATCCGCGCATACGAAACGCTTTGCGCATACCCCAATATCCGCCTCCGCGGACTCATGGCCATGCTCCCCCTTTCCGAAGACGAAGCGCTTTTGCGCAAATTATGCTTGTCTATGCGCGAAATTTATGATACAATAAAGAAAAAGGACAATAATTTTTGCTTCCTTTCGATGGGCATGAGCGGAGACTGGCGGCTTTGCGTCGAATGCGGCAGCAATATGATCCGCCTCGGAACGACCTTGTTCGGACCTCGCCGCTACCCTGCCCGGCAGTAAACAACCCATTGTTTGACAGGCGTTTTTTTGCGGTTCAACGCAAATTTTCAAAACGATTTACATTCGCCGCACCGAATAACGAACGATTTTGACGGCTCGCGCTCTAAAACGATTGGCGCGGCATTTCTGATAAATAAACACAGAGAGGGAATTTTCATGGGGCTTTTTGACGGCTCACGCGAAAAAAATAAAAAGAGACACATTCCCGGCGAAGAGGATTTTCTTCCCGCACGCCGAAAATACGTAAAACCGGACGGAAGCCAGCCTATGCAGATCCGCCGTCCGCGTTCGTATGCCGACGTTGAAGAGATCATCGACCGCCTGAAAGACAAACTTACGGTGATCGTATACCTCAACGAACTGAATGCCGCCACTGCCGCGCGTGTGACCGATATGCTCAGCGGCGCCATTTATGCGCTGAACGGCGGAATGGCAAAGCTGGAAAAAGATATGTTTATCTTTACACCCGACGGCGTCGACGTAAAATAAATCAGTATACTATAATTGTATTTTTCGGTTTTTCTTTTTCCCTTTTTTAATAAAACAAACCATCGAAGCGAAAAACGATCGTATTTAGGTCATACTTTCAAAATTTCAGCATATGCCCTGCGGACGAAAATAATTTTCGGACGCAGTTTTTTTGTTTCAAATAAGTTTACATTGCGTTGCTCAAAAAACCAAACAAGAAAATGTCAGTTTAGAAAACTACTTTGTTTCTTCGACAAAATTGCGTTTCTTTGCAAAAAACAACTGTTCTTCTAAACAAAAACGAATCTGTTTACTGAAAACTTTATTTACTTCCGACAAGCACAGTTTTTTTACAGAAAACAACTTGGATTTGAATTCTAAAAAAGGGAGAAAGGCTTGCGCATTCAGCGCAAGCCTTTCTCCCTGCTCTTTATTATTTATCGCTCTTATTTATTAACCTTATTTTATAAGTTCATGCACCTTGAACATCTTTTGGCGAGGCATTTTCTTCGCGTGGGGAGAGTTTGATGCAGACAAGCACATCCCCTTCCCGAATTTTTGTTCCGCCGTACGGAATAACCGTTCCGCCCTTTCGTTTGATCATGGCAATCAGTGTTCCCTGCGGTAATTTCAGTTCCCAGACTCTCTTGCCGATCCAAAGATGGCTTTTCCCGACAAATTCTTCAAACAAGCCGAAATTTTCATGATTTTCAAAGGCGGGAGCCGCCGTCACCAGCACGTCGCCCGCGTGAACGACCGTTCCGCCGCCGGGGACGACCGTTTCGTCACCGCGACGGATCAAAACGATCAAAAATCCGTGTGGCATCACGCATTCGCGCAAAGGCTTGCCTGCCCACGGATGATTGTCACCGACCACCACTTTTACAAAGCTGACGTCCGTTTCGTCCTGATAATCGTTGAAGGTACGGAGCACGTCGCCCGTGTCGCCGAGCATCCGCATCTTTTTGGAAAAGAAGGGCAACAGCGTTCCCTGCACCGCAACGGAAATAATGACCACGCAAAACACGATGCTGAAAAGATCATAGGGAAGGGAATCGCCCAGCGCGCTGACCGCATAGATGGCAAACACGATGGAGGCAACGCCGCGAAGCCCCGCCCAGCTGACAATACCGATCTGGTTCATTTTTGCGCCGAACGGCGCAAGGAGCGAACCCACGGCAACGGGGCGCGCGATGAGCGTCATAAACAGGAAAATAAACAGCGCGGGAATCAAAACCTCCGGACGCACCAGCCATTCGGGCGTGGAGAGCAAGCCGAGCAAAAAGAAAATCATCATCTGCGCGACGCCTGTCAGCGCATCAAAAAAGCGGACGCAGTCGCGTTTTTGCGAGATGCGTGCGTTGCCGAGAAGTATGCCGCAAATATAGACGGAAAGATATCCGTTTCCTTCCAAATAACGAAGAGACGTCATATTGCCGAGAGAGGCAGGCAAAGAATACGCCAAAAGCGCGACTGCCACGACAAAGATAGTGCCGCCCTGCCCCATATTGAAAGAAAAACGCCGAAGCACAAACGCGCCCGCAATTCCGAACGCCGCGCCGAACAGCGCACCGAATCCGACTTGCGAGGCAAGAAGCCCGATGATCTCTCCCGCGCTCATTGCTTGCGCGCCGTTTACGCCGTATCGGACCGAAAGAAGCGCAACAAATACGACCGTGAGCATATACGACATCGGGTCGTTCGAGCCCGATTCCATTTCCAAAAGAGAAGAGGTGCGGTATTTCAGATTGAGCCGCCGCACGCGCAAAATATTAAATACTGACGCCGCATCCGTTGACGCGACGACCGAACCGACAAGAAAACTTTCGATCCAACCGATCCCTTCCCCGAAGGGTAAGAGACGGAAAAGATAATAGACGCCCACACCGACGAGCCCCGCCGTCAGTGCCGTTCCCGCAAACGAAAGAAGAAGTGCTCTGCCCGCAACCGGCTTTGCTTCCCGAAAATTTGTGCCGAACCCGCCGTAAAAGATGACGATCACAAGGCACACCGAACATACCACATAGCCGAGGTGATAGTCGGTAAAATTTTCCCGCCCTGCCACACGCAAAAGGACGCCGAACAACATGCCGATGCCGATAAACAGCAACAGCGAGGGCAATTTCAATCGATCCGTAACGCGGTTGACGATGAGACACAGCGCGATCACCGCCCCGACCAACATTAAAATATAGACGTAATCCATCCTGCTCTCCTTCTCGTCCCTGCGCGTCCGACGGAAAGTTCATACCGCCGGTTACGCCCGATACATGCGCAATGTGTCCTTGACGATTTCCACCGAAAACGGGAGATCGTCGTACAATTCACCGTCTACCTGCACCGTGAGCGGCTTTTCCGGAACGATCTCGGCGCGCTCACACTGCTCTACATATGTGAATTTTTCCTCTAAGATCTTTCCCTTCATGAGTTTCAGAAAAGCACCCGGTATCTGCCGCTTTTTGACGTCATCCACGACGACGAGTTCCAGTTTCCCGTCGCCGAGTTTGGATTCGGGACTGATCGGAATGCCGCCGCCGATCCGATAACCGTTGCATACGCAAGCGATCAGCGCATTGAAACGCCGCTCCGTTTCGGCTTTGCTGCAAAGCGAATAGTTTTTGAATTTGAAAAGGGATATGATCAGGCTGATGATATACTGAAATTTTCCGCGCAAGACCTTGGAATTGCGGCAACGCTGCAAAATTTCTACGTCAATACCCGTTCCCGCCACGTTGATTCCGCGCACACCTTTTGGCAACTGCATAAATTCCGTGTATTTCGGCTGACCGTCTAAAATCAGATCGACTGCCTTTTCCGGTTCAAGCGGGATCTTGGCCGCTGCGGCAAAATCATTGCCCGTGCCGCAAGGCACAAGCCCCAACGCACAGCTTTCAAAATTCGTAAAACCGCACAACGCTTCGTGCAAAGTGCCGTCTCCGCCCAGAACCACAATGTCCCCTGCCTTTTCCTGCGTGAGCGAATAGGAAAGCATCTGCGCCTGCCCCGCTTTCGAGGTCTCATGCACGCAAAACGCCGCTTTTCGCTCTTCAAACCGCGCAAGGGCGCGGCGGTGTATCTTTTTTTTCTTCCCTCCGCCGGACAGCGGATTAAATATGATATGATACATAACTCTTCTTCTGAACTTTTTCTGACAGTTTTTATCTTTTCTTTCTTATTATACAGCAAAACAAACAAATTTGCAATTTTTTTTGAAAACTGTTATAATGGAAACATCTCTCAGATCCCTTCAAAATACGAACGGGATAAAAGAAGGAAGAAATGCTGCCCAATATACCTGAAAAACTGAAAAATCTTGCAGATAAGGCCGATTTTCCGCTCTACGTCGTGGGAGGGGCCGTGCGCGATGCGCTTGCCGGTCTTCCCGCTTCGGAGGATCTGGATATTTGCGCGCCCGTATCGGCCGAGAAATTTTCTTCCCTTTCCGCAGCGTGCGGACTCGAAGTAAACGGCGTCTATAAAAATACGGGAACGGTCAACCTTCGGGATAAAGATCTGAAAATCGAGTTTACCTCCTTTCGTTCGGACACATACCGCCGCGGCGAACACACTCCCAGTGCCATAAAGTTTACAGGCGACATCGAAACGGACGCCAAGAGACGGGATTTTAAGTGCAATGCGATCTATTACGATATAAAAGCGGAACAGATCGTCGATCCGCTCGGCGGCACAAAAGACGTTGCGGCGCGCGAAATCTCCACTACGCGGGATGCCGACGAAGTGTTTTCGGAAGACGGACTTCGCCTGATGCGTCTGGCAAGGCAGGCGGCGCAACTCGGGTTTACGCCGACGCTCGAATGTATTTTCGGCGCAAAATTCAACGCGGCGCGCATCGGGAGCATCACGGCCGAACGCATTTTTGCCGAACTTCTTCTCATCCTGCACGCCGACAAAAAATACGGCAGAAAATATGCCCACTACGAGGGGCTGAAACTTTTGGACGGAACGGACGTTCTCTTTTATATTCTGCCCGAACTTGCGGCGGGAAAAGGCCTTGCGCAGCGTTCCGATTTCCACGCGCACGACGTTTTGGAACATTCCTTACGCACCTGTAAATACGCCGATGACAGCATCCGCCTCGCCGCGCTTTTGCACGACGTGGGAAAACCCGCCGCCTTTGAACAGACGGGCAAGTTCCACGGGCATGACCTTCTCGGCGAAGAGATCGCGCGCGCGATCCTCGTTCGGCTGAAAGCGCCGAAAAAAACGTGTGAACAGGTCTGCCGTCTTATCCGCCTTCATATGTACGATCTCGACGGAAAGGCTCGCGAATCGAAAATACGCACCTTTCTCGTACGCAACGCCGACGTGTATGCACCCCTGCTTCTTCTCAAACAGGCGGATTTTTCGGGGTGCAAGGACGTGCTCACTCCCTGCCCGACCATCGAAAAATGGGAAATCATCCGCAAAAAGATGGTCGAAGAGGGCGTGCCCTTTTCCTTAAAAGAACTCGCCGTGCGCGGCGATATGCTGCGCGGCACGGTACCCGTGCCGCGCACGGGCGAAATCCTCAACGATCTTCTCCTGTTCTGTTCGCAGGACGGCAGACGAAATTCAAAAGAAATTTTACTCAAAGAGGCGGCTCGGCTCGCCCAAGGAGATAACCATGGCTGAAATTTTTTCCGCCGTCGCGGCGGTTTGTGCGGCGCTTGCGCTCGTTGTCAGCATTCTTTGTCTTAAAAAACAAAAAATAAATTCGACACCCGTCGATACCGCGCGGCTCGAACAGCAGCTCGAACGCGCCGCCTATATTTCCCAGCAAAGCGCCCAGGCCACGCGGGATTTTCTCGATTTTATGGCAAAACAGCAAAACGGGAACCTGCGCGGAATCCAGGAAAAAATCGAGGATCTCAACGCCGTGACCGAACGCAGGCTTGCGGACATTTCGCGCGTCGTGGCGGGCGAGATCAAATACATGACCGAACAAAACGCCAAAAACCTTGACCAGATCCGCGCTACCGTGGATGAAAAGCTGTCTTCCACCCTCGAAAGCCGGCTGAACAAGAGTTATTCGATCATCAATGAACGGCTGGAAGCCGTTTACAAGGGCATCGGCGAAGTACAGCAGCTCGCCGGCAGCGTTTCGGACATCAAAAAGGTATTTTCCAATGTCAAAACGCGCGGAATGTGGGGCGAAGTACAGCTTTCCGCACTCCTCGAACAGATGCTCTCCCCCGCCCAATACCGCGCAAACGTACACATCGATCCGCTCGATAATTCCGTCGTTGAGTTTGCCGTACTCCTTCCTTCCAAAGAGGGAGAAACGGTATGGCTTCCCATCGACAGCAAATGCCCCGTCGAGGAATACCGCCGCCTCATCGACGCCAACGACGCAATGGACAAAGATGCCATGCTCCGCGCCGAAAAAAATCTGGAACGCGCCCTCAAAACTCAGGCGGAACTGATTGCCAAAAAATACATTCGCCCGCCGCTGACTTCTGACTTTGCGATCATGTTTTTGCCGCTCGAAGGGCTGTATTCGGAGAGCGTGAAGATGCCGGGGCTTGCCGATTACCTCGCCGAACGGCGCATTCTCGCCTGCGGCCCGACAAACCTCGGCGCACTTTTGACTACTTTGCAGATCGGGTATAAGACTGCCGCCATCGAAAAGCGTTCGGGCGAGCTTTGGGAACTTCTTTCGGCGTTCAAGCATGAATTCAAGAATTTCGTGCAAATTTTGGAAAAAGCGCAAAAAAAACTGCAAGAAGCACAAGATACAATCGAAAGCGCCGCCAAAAAGACGCGGACCATCGACCGAAAGCTCAAAAACGTTTCCGAGATCGGCGACGCGCAAGCGGCTATGCTCCTCGACGACGGAACGGGCGACGCGGAAGACTGAACCAAACTTTTCGACGACGGAACGAACGACACGCAAGACTAAACAAAGCTTTTCAACGACGGAACGGGCGACGCGGAAGACTGAACCAAACTTTTCAACGACGGAACAAACAACACGAAAGGCTGAACAAAGCCCCTCGACGACGGAACGGGCGACGCGGAAGACTGAACCAAACTCCTAAACAACGGAACAGGTGAATCGGAAGACTGAACAAAGCTTTGCAATCGATAAGTACGCACCCATTTTTGCGCTATACCGAAGGCTTGAACGGCAGAATAAAACAAAATTTTCCGAAAAAACCAGGGCAGGAAGGATTTTCCCCTCCTGCCGCAATTTTACAAGGCGGAAAAATTGCATTTTTTACATAAATATAGTATAATGGCGGTATGAAACTGATCAGAATTGTGCGGGGCGATCTTCCCGCAAAGGAAATTTTTACTTTTTCAGAAAAACCGTTGCAGGGCGCAACGGTCGGCAAATTCGGCGATGCGCTGTATATTCTTTCCCCGCGCCGCTATAAGCTTTTTACCGAGCATTCCGACGAGATCCATATTCTCGAAGGAAACGGACATTTCAAATGGGCGCGCGGCGAAACGCCCTTTTCGGCAGGACAGAGTTTTTATGCCGAAGGCCTCGGCGAATACGAAGTAAACGGCAATTGTACGTTTATCGTCTGCCGCAGAACATAATTTTTGGGAGAAAAATATGGTAAAATCAAATTTCAGTCTGGGAGGAAAACTTCTCACCATCTTTCTGACGCTCGTCATCTTCATCGGCGCCATAGCGGGGACTCTTGTCGCCGTCTATAAGCTTGTCAAAGTGCGTACCATCACGGGATGGTTCGGCGCCGAAAACTGGATCTCCGAAGATTACGACGGAACCATCGAAGACTTTGTTTTGAAAGTTTCCGAAACGCTCAAAGGAGAGATCACCGTAAACAAACTGCTTGAAATCTCTCCCGCGCTCGGCGATTATATCGACGAAATTGTGGACAACGTGGAAAACGTCGGTCTTTTCAAATTTGACCGCGACGCGCTCTATTCCACCAACGTTTCGGAGCTTTCTTCTTCGCTGATGAACGTCATCGTGCTGACGGCTTCGCTCGGCGATCTTTCCGAACAGATGAATTTTCCGCTGCCCGACCTTGACATCATCACCGGAAACGAGGAAAACCCCGTTGCCGTCTATACACGCGTCAACGACACCGAATCGGGCGCCGTCGACAAAGTGTTTGACGAAAAATATTCCGGAAAAACGTATACCTTTCTGACGCGTTCGGAGAAATTTTTCACAAAATATACAGACGATGCGGGACAGGAACAAGACGTCGTGCAGCATACGCCAAGAACGCTGTACACGCTCAGCGGCGTGACCGTCGTAAATAATGTTTTGAAACACGACGGCGCCACCCTTTATCTGGAACAGCGCAACGGTTCGGCGGCCGTCCGCTCGGCTCTGACCAAAAACAACGATGCCGTCTACGAGATTTCCGGCGACACTATCACCTTTGCCCTGCTTTCGGGCGAGAGCATCTGCAAACACACGGCGCCCGGTTCGGATGACAGCGCCTATACAAACGTACCGCTCAACGACACCGGCAAAAGCGTAAGCGTGGCAACGGTGGCGGCGCCCTATCGCTACAAGCCGCTCTACGTCCGCGCGGAAAGCGCGCCCGCCGAAGGCGAATTTATCGAAAGCGAAGGATTTTTCTTCCTGCCCGCCAACCGCAAAGACGAGAACGGCGCATATGTCATCGATCCCGACAACGGCGGCTTTGCGATACTCGAAGAATATGAAGGCCAGACTCTGTATTTCCTCGATTATTCGTATAGCGAAGCAGATCCTTCCGAAACGGACGCTCCGCTTTATATCATGACGAACGGCATCAAGGATCTGCCGCTCGTATACGGCATGACGGCTTTTTCCACCCTGCTGGATATGAATGCGCTGTCGCTTCGCGACGTCGGTATCTATTTCGGCGTCGATCTTGACAATGACCTGTTCGACATGGTCAAGTATGTGCCGTTTGCTTATCTTTCCGCATCTATGACAAGCGAACTCAACGGAATGTACGTTAAAGATGTTCTGCCGGACATTACGCCCGATTCTTCTCCCCTTCTTAAATTTATCGCATACGGGGAAGAAGGCGTCGATTACCGCATCGTGGACGGGAAATTTGAGATGCTCGGAAACGCCCGTCCCAAGACGATCGCCGATCTTACAGGAAGCTTAGACGAAATGAAAATTTCTTCCGTCATCGACATCGTGACCGACGAGGAGGCGGAAAACGATCCGCAGAAAACCCCTTCGCATCCTCTGATGCAGGCGATCAAAGACTGGTCTTTGAACGACTTTTCCGATTCAAACAAAATCGGTTCGCTCACCATCGGCGATGTGCTCGATATCGTGACCGACGAAGAGGCTACCGACGACAACCCCGCCTCGCCCGGCATTTTGCAGCTTCTTGAAGACATTGCGCTCGACGACGTAGGCAATTCCATCGATTCCTTTACCGTCGGGGATATTCTCGGCAACGACCTCAACGAAGACGACAAAATTCTCTCTCTTTTGAAAAATTCCACACTCAAAACGCTTTCGTCCGACCTGCAGAAAACGACCGTGCAGATGATGTTTTCCGACAGCATCTACGCCTATCATACGGTGGCGGAGATCTCCTTAAGCGAAGACGAGGACGCTACCATTTCGCAGTTGGATGAACTCTACGCGGCACACAAGGACGATTACCACGATCTGCTCTACGTCTATATCCAGGGCAAAAACGTGCTGTACTCCGAATTCCGCGCCTCCTATCAGGCCGGCGATGCCGTGCCTGTCAGACTGCTCTCCCCTTACCTTCTCGTAAAGCGCGCGGACGAAACGCTGTCCGCTCAATACGAAGGCGTTCCGCTGTATTTCCTCGAATCGGTCGACGGAGTCTATACCTATCGTCTGGCTTCCCGCGTGACAGGTTGGCAGCTTCCCC
This sequence comes from uncultured Bacillota bacterium, assembly GCA_949287105.1. Lineage (GTDB taxonomy): Bacteria > Bacillota > Clostridia > Christensenellales > Borkfalkiaceae > Borkfalkia. The sequence continues at coordinate 4,709 of CASEFE010000097.1, read as the reverse complement.
AAGGGATGAGCGGAAGATTTTATCTCGACCGCAACGGAACGGAGACGGCTGTTGCCGATTCGGACGATCTGTATTCCGTCGATACGCTCTATCGCTGGGATGCCGCCTCCGAAAAGCTCAAAAAGGTAAGCCTCGTCGCCGCGCGCTATGAAACGCCCGACGCCGACGGAAAAGCGCTTTATTCCCGTCTGAAACCGACAACCTATTCCGGCACCGATTTCGTTTCCGAATACGGGAACCTGTTCTATTACGATATGGTCAAGGAAAATTGGGTTCAGATCCCTCTCGTGGCAGCCCCCGAGACAAAGACCTATACCCTCGGCACCGCTGACGGATTCGACCCTGCCGTTCTCGACGGAAAAACATTATTTACCTACGGTACCCCCGCGGGCGGCTGGAAATATCTTATCATGTCCGACGGTATCGAAGTTTCCTGCGCCGTGCAGAATGTCGATTCGCTCATGAACAACGTCACCGACAACATCAATAAACTGACGCTTCGCCAGCTCTACGAAGACGGCATGGTCTCCATCAATCCGCCTTCCGGCTCTTCCGTCAAAGATGTTCTCAACAAAGATGTTTCCAAGTTCAAAGTACCGAACTGCAATACTCTCGGCGATCTGACCCTCAACGGAATGATCAACCTGATCTTCAACATCGCCAGCCTGCCGATCAAACCTTGACCGAGCTTTTTGCCTTGTAAACTTCTTTGCGGCATCCGATTGTTTCGGGTGCCGCAATTTTTTTTATAAATCTGAAATTTTACCCTTCTTTTTCGGTTTTGACGGTTTTTTGAAAGCAATGCCGAAAAATCGATTGACTTGTATTAAGATTTACGATATAATAACGAATGCGTTTAAATAACGCATATCCTTGCGCATCCGAAGGTGCGCCGAATAAGACCAGGAGGTGAAATTCTATGAAGTACGAAATGCTGTATCTGATCGACGCCGCCGTTGCCGACGAAGCACGCGACGCTACGATCGCCAAGTTTGAAGACATCGTCAAAAATTTGGGCGGCACGGTGGTTTCCACGGACAAATGGGGCGTAAAGAAGCTTGCTTATCCGATCAATTACAAAAGCGACGCTTTTTATGTGCTCATGACCTATGAATCCGACGGTTCTCTCAACAAAGAACTCGACCGTATCGCAGGCATAACCGACGGCGTTCTCCGCAGAATCATTACGAAAGCAAACGCCTAAACGGAGGAAAAGATGAACAAAGTATTTTTGATCGGCAACCTCACGCGCGATCCCGAACTTTCGGAAACCAACAGCGGCGTGAGCGTATGTCACTTCGGTATCGCCGTAAACCGCGGCTATTCTTCGCAGGACGCGGAGCGTCAGGTCGATTTCTTTAACGTGACCGCTTGGCGCGGAACCGCCGACAATGTGGCGCGCTTCTGCAAAAAGGGAAGCAAAGTTGCCGTTTCGGGCAGCATCCAGTTGCGCACCTACGAGGACAACGCGGGACAAAAACGCACCGCCGTCGACATCATCGCCAACGAAGTCGAATTCCTGACATCCAAAAATGCAGGCGGGGACGATTTCGGTGACTTTGCCGCTGCGGCACCTGCGCCGAAAAAGAAGCCGACACTCGAAGCTTTCGACGACGACAGCGATATTCCGTTTTAAGATCATCGATCCGCGTTAAGATCCCCTATTCGGACAAGTTTTTTTCGTTACTGCATCCGAGAGGATCTTCCTTCCGAACAGATCGACATACAGGAAGATCGTTCGGCAACAAAATTTTATAAGGAGTATTATCATGGAAGAAAAACCCGTAAGAAAGCCCATGAAAAGACCTTCCCGCAAGAAAGTTTGCGCTTTCTGCCAGGAAAAGGTAGAATTCATCGACTATAAAGACGTAAATCGCCTCAAAAAATTTATTACGGAAGGCGGTAAGATTCTCCCCCGCCGCATGACCGGTACCTGCGCCATGCACCAGAGAGAACTTTCCAACGCCATCAAGAGAGCGCGCATCGTCGCACTCCTTCCCTTCAAAGGCGAGTAAAAAGCACATCCCCGAACGGAGACCCCGTTCGGGTTTTTTTATACCCGAAGAGGCCGCCGCACATTCCGTGCGGCGGCCTCTTGAATTTTTGGGTGATTCGGAACATTTTGCCCGTCAGGGGAAAAATCAAAAGAGAGTTCATACAAAATTACACGAAAAAAAGCAAACGGGCAGGGTTTTCCCGTTCTTTTGCCTTTTTACGCAAAAAATTTCTGAAACCAGTGCGCCGCGCGAATGAAAAATACAACTACCCGTTCACCTCGGCCTTTTCCGCATCGCGGATAAACAGATCCTGTTCGATTTTAGAAAGGCTGACAAACCGTACGTTCCAGCCGCACAGGCGAACTTGCAGCGAAGCATACTTTTCCGGCTCTTTCTGCGCCCGGCGCAGGTCTTCCGCGTTAAAAACGTTGAATTGGATCGATTGGCCGCCCAGGGCAAAATATGCCGTCAGCAAGCCGTAAAAGGCGGCGAGGCCGTCGCCGCCGCTGACCGCAGTGGGATGCAGCGTTACGTCGAGCACGGCGCCGTTGGGCGCCTTTTTCAAGTCCATGCAGGTGATCGAATTCATCAGTGCGGTAACGCCGTTGCGATCCTGCGCGACCGATGCGCACAAGTTTTTGGAAATCGGTTCGCCCGCTTTCCGCCCGTCGGCGCTTGCGCCCGTAGCGGCGCCGTACACAATGCAGTTATCCACGGAAAACAACCCCATACGGAACACGCCGCCGCGCCCGTTTTTTCTGTTTTCAAAACATTTGCAAATGCAGGAATACAACTCCAGCATCAGCCCGTCGGCGCCCGGAGATCCGTTGCCGTATTTTTCACGGCAATGCAGCGCTCGCCTGCGCAATAGTTCGTTCCCCTGCCAGTTGTCTTTCAAAACGGCGTTCAATTCTTCCAGAGTGAGCAGTTTTTCTTCGTACACGAGTTCGCGCACCGCCGCCAATGCGTCGACCGCCGTGCCCAAGCCGATGATGTTGATGCCGGAATTATTATACTTTGCACCGCCGTGATACACGTCCTGCCCGCGCTCGACACTGTTCCGGAACGTTGCCGAAAGCAGCGGACTGGAAAACACATTCGGATATTCGCGGTCGTAAGCGGCAACGATATTCATCGCGGCCGATACAAAGTCGGTTGCCCGCTTTTTTACCTCTTCAAACAGCGAATCGAAATCGGAAAAAGCAGAAGGCGCGGGGCCGTACAGGCGGATACCGTGCAGGTATTCCTCCCCGCCGCCCATCACGAACTCTACCGCCTTTGCCAGGTTGACCTCGCCGCTGCAGGTACAGGCGATCTCTTTTCCGCTTGCCAACGGCTCGTAACAGCCGACGGGCGTATAATCGGACGCATCGCGCTCGCTTTCGCCCAAAGCCGTCAGTGCCGGGATAACGGCATCGTCGTTCATAAACACGAAACTGCTGCTGCCCGAGCGGATACAATCGAGCACATATTCGATCAATGCGCGGGGCGTAAACCTGTTGCAGCGGATCTGCATTTTCGGGCTGCACAGATTTAGATTCCGGTAACGGTTTACGAGAAAATACGAAAACTTGCCGATGCGATCGGCTTTTTCCCTGCTGTCCCACCCCCCTAAATAAAACGGAATATTGGAGACAACATCCATTGCGCTCCAGCGGCAAAAAAAGCAATCCACCAGTTCGCAGAGGCGACTTTGCGAAAACCTGCCGCTTTCCAAATCCGCATTGTAAAACGGCATATACAGACTGTCAAGCGCGCCGAGCGACCTGACGTTAGAGCCTTCGACGACCATCATCAGATAATAGGCAGTAAAGGTAATCTGCATGGCTTCGAGCAGCGACGAAGGAGCGCCTTCGGATAAATTTTTCAGCCCTTCCGCCACTATGCGCATCCGTTCGCCGCCTATCTTTTCGGCGGCGGCGGCCTGCCTTTTCAGCAGGCGGAGCACGGCGGAATAAACCGTTTCGCCCGCCCGGTAATACGCTTCCTGCTCCGCGCCCAACGTGCCGCCGGTTTGTTTCTTTTCGCGTTCCCGGCGCAGTTCTTCGTAAATTCCCTTGAAGCCCAGCCGGAAAAGGCGCTCCCAGTCCGGAGAGACGTGGCAGAAATCAAACCCACCTCTGTACGCACCCGCTTCAAATGCGCGTTCGGAACACTCGTGAGCCTGTCTGAGCGCGCCGTGCTCGGCGCGTTCCACCGCCATTGCACGGTGCTCCCCGAGAATACCGCCGTGGTTGATCCTGTCCTGAAACCAGTCTTGCCCGTCAATATACAACTGCGCGTTGTCCAGTACAAACGCGAAAATTTTTGCCCGCGCAAGATTGACGGGCAATCCGTCCGTCTCTTTGCGCAGAACCGCGCGCATCGCGGCGGGACTCATGCCGCTCGTTTCATCCCAACAGCAGTCGTTCAGCCGGCGGCGCACTTCATTTTCATACGTTTTCAGGTCGATTGTTTTCATACATTCATTATATCAGTTTCTCAACGGCAATGAAAAGCACAAAACAATTTTTTTGTACAATACGAAACACGAATTGATTTTTTTTTCGCGCGGCCTCTTGAAAATCGTGCGCGGATATGCTATATTGTTGGAAAAAGGAGAAATCGTATGCAGGGGAATTATCGTATTGACGAGATTGATTTCGTGCTGGAAAACGCAATGACGAAAGGGAAAAGCGGATGTTTCCGGCCGCGCAAAAAAGACTGTTTTGT
>CASEFE010000096.1 GCA_949287105.1 uncultured Bacillota bacterium | reverse complement strand
CTTCTTGTGGTCAACAATTCGGTATTTTCACCTACAAACGTGACGTTGAATTTCAAGACGGAAGTCAAAGGAACTTGCATCAAAGACGGAACGAAGTACGACTTCAAATCGAGCGACAAGCAATACATCGTGCCTTATCTGAAAGCGGGCGATGCTGCACTTCTGGTGATCGAATGATATGAAAAAGAAAGTCGTTACGATTTTGTTGGGTTTGACTTTGTGTTTAAGTCCTTTTGCCGTATCCTGTTCGCCGAAGAGTGTTATGCCGAAGGAAGAGCCGTGCGTCTATGTGCCGTCGCAGTTGGGGCAAGCCGACATGCCCGTCGGCATCTATGTCGGGCCGACGCCGGTGATGAAAAACGAGTTTACAGGATTCGATACGCCGTCATTGATCACGAGTGTGCAATACGGCAGGCTGAAAGATGCGGGGGTAAATCTTGTATACGGGCATAACGAAAGCGGCAGCGACGAAGATATCCAAAAGAGCATGGATCTTTGTGAGCAATATGACATGGGCTATCTGGCGTTTATTCACATTGCCGGATTTTTCCGTGAAGAAAACGGAAAGATTATCTGTTACGAGGATTATCCGGAAGAGGAACAGGAGCGCGTAAAGGCGGACTTCATAAAAGAACTGGATCGTTATCGGCACCATCCTGCGTTTGCGGGCGTCAAATTCTGTGACGAGATGGGTACGGACACCTTTCCCGCCCTTGTTTCGGCCAAGAAGATTTTTGAAGAGCTTTGTCCCGGAAAGTTGTTTTACACCAATTTGCTTGGGGATCGGGCGACGGCCGAAATGATGAAGTATGCTCCGTATTTTGCCGACAAGAAGGTTACGGACGATCTTGAACTTCTTCGCGACGGATATGAGCATTATTGCGAATCGTTTTTACAGGAAGTATCTTCGCCGATCATCAGTTTTGACAACTATCCGATCGAGGCGACGGGTGTGAACCAGTCGTTTACGCGCAACATCAATCGGGTGATGAAGATCGCGCATGAAAACGATGTTCCGTTCTGGAATTTTATTCAGGCGGGAAAATGGGACAGCACTACGGTGATGCCGAACCGTGCGGAACTTTCCTGGCAGATTGCCATGTCGTTGGCGTACGATTGCAAGGGGATACAGCTTTTCTCTTTCTATACGCCGTTTGAATTTCTTTCGCAGGAAAAGGATGGCATAGTCCGCATGGCTGTCAATTCAGACGGAAGCGTCAATGAAATTTACTATGACATTGTGCACGTTATGAACGAAGTGCACGCCTACGATGAATATCTTATGCGAGCGGTGTGGAAAGGGACGATGCAGTCGGATCATCCTTCGTATGCGGGATATATTTATTCGGCGCCGATGGATTCGTTCTGTCAGGTCAGCGGGATCGAGTCGGACGGTGCGCAGGTGTTGGCAGGTTGTTACAATTATCAGGGAATGCCGATGCTTTATCTTGTGAACAACTCTGTTACGAACTCCACATCGGTCACAATTGAATTTTCGAAAAACGTAAAGGGAAAGACCGTCATCGGTGCAAAGGAAACGAAATTTTCTTCCGAGGGGAAAAAATATACGTGCCAACTGGAGCCGGGACAGGGCGGTGTCATGATAATAGAGTGAGGGACAAAGAATGAAAAATTTTAAGGGACAAAACATTATGCCGATCGTCGCGTTTTGCGCGCCTCCTCCGCCTACGGAGAATTATCCGAGCAAGATCGTGCGGGAGAGTTATCGGCTTTTAGCGGAATTGGGCGTGGATCTCTTGATCGGAAACGATGAGGTGTTCGGGCAGGACGACGTCTATGACGGGTACGTCTTCCAGGCGATCGATTATTGCAAAGAGTTTGGAATTTCTTATCTTGTGCGGGACATGATCGCGCATGAATTCACGGCACAGGAAAACTGTTCGCGTTATTCGCACAAGCCTTTTAATAAATTGACGGACGAGGAAAAGGAAGATCTGAAACAGCGGTATCTGGCGTCTTTATCCCGTTATATGACGAGAGAAGGGGTGGTCGGCGTTACGTTTATAGACGAACCCGGTGCGGATTTGTTTGAAGGCATCGCATTTGCGAATCAGATCTTCAAAGAAGCGTATCCGGACAAATTATTTTATGTTAATCACATCTGCCATCTTGCGGATGACAGGACCTATCGTCTCGGCAATTATATAGGCTGTGTTTCGGGCGGACCGGACGATGTATTGAATCTTCCGACGCTGACTCCTGAAAGACGTTTTGAGCGCTATGAAATATTTATGGATCGCTATTTGGAAAAGATACCCCATGTGGATCTGTTTTCCTATGACGCGTATCCTATGCAGAACCTTGGCGGATTCAATTATGCGGTCAACCGTTGCCTGTACGATATGCAGATCCAGGTCATGAAAAAAATGCGAGGACTCAATAAAGAGTACTGGAACTTTATTCAGCTGTCCAAATGGGACGAATATACGCGCATGGTCAATTACAACGAGATCGCCATGCAGATCAACGTATCGCTCGCATTGGGAGCAAAGGGTATCGAATTGTTTCCGACCTTTTTCCCCAACGATTTTCTGCATTTTGATGCATTTGGCGGCGCGCCTGTCGATCAGTACGGAAAGCCGACGGAAATATTCTATGCAGCGCAGCGTGCCATTTTGAATGTAAAGGAAACCATGCAGACATTGTTGGAGGCAAAATATCTCGGATTCCGTGCGTTCGGCAAATTCCGTGACTATGAAGACAGCGGTTATACGCCACAAGATTTGCGTGACCTTCCGGCAGGAGAGGCTATTTTCCAAGGCGAGTTTGATTGGAAAGACGATCCCGTGTCGGCTGAGGAAATCAAAGTGGATGCTTCTTCGCAGGTGCTGGTCGGTTATTTCCGCATCGGAGATCAAAGCGGGTATCTGGTAGTTAATGACAGTTTGCGCATGCCTGTCGATTTTACCGTATCTTTCAAAAAAGAAAAAGATTGTACGGTTTTGCGCGACAACGTGCGGGAAATTTCCCGTAAAGATCAACTTCGGATAGAAGGACTTCCCTGTGGGGAATGTGTCCTTATTATGACAAAATAATAATAGGGGGGATAGGAAAATGACGGTGAAATCCAAAAAGATTTGGATACAAGCACTGTGTTGTCTGTTTGTTTTGGCAATGATCGCAACGGCCGCCTTTGCATTTTTACCTAAAAAGGTACGTGCGCAGGTTTCCGTTCCGGATTTTGTTGATCATTTCGACAGCGACACGATCAATTCGTCTTTGTGGAATGTGCCGACGGATTCGTTGCAGACGGTGGCAATCGAAAACGGCGCGCTCAAACTGACCAAGAGCGGGCCGGGTGTCAGTACGCCGCTGTACACGAACGTGTCCTGGAAAAATTTCCGGATCGAATTTACGATTGTGAGCAACAATTCAACGAACGCAGGTAATTACTTTGGTCCGGAATTTTTGTTCGGTGACGGGCTTCGTTATCAGATGGCTTGGGGAGACTCCACGCAGCCGGAATCGTTGATGGGTGAAGGTTCTAATCTTGCGTATGCAGGCAAATATATTGATAATAGTTGGAAAAATATTCCCTGTGTGGCGACGGTTCGCGTCACGGTAGAGAACAATACGTTTTTTGCAGAGACCAAACTGGAAGGGGAAGAATACGCGACTTTGCCTTGGTTTGATACGCCTATTGAGCTGAAAAATCCGGATACGCAAGAGTATATCAGCACAGCGGGGCCGATCGGGTTCGGGTTTATGACGTACAGTGACGGAAATTATGTTATCGACGATGTCGTCATCAAAAACCTCGATACGCGGCCGTCGCTGACGGAAACGGAAACGATCGGTTATACGATCGGGCAGGGTGATGTTTCATTGGCGCTGAACACATCGGCGGAGAATGTTTCGTATGTCAGCCTCGGCGGGCAGGCGGCGAGCGTTTCCGATTTTTCGGCGGCAGATGCAGAGGAAGGCTGCAACCTTACACTTTCCGGCGCATGGCTGGATAAGATTTACAATCAGGACCACGCGGCAGAAAAGCAATTGATCGTCAATACAAAAGACGGGCAGTTTGCTGTTTTGAACGTACAGTTCTCGTTGCCTCCGCTCTATCCGAATGCAGTCGAAAATTTTGACGGAACGGAGCTTAATTCTTCCTTTTGGAATATACCGGAAAATTCTATACAGACAGCGACAATTGAAGACGGCGCACTGAAATTAACAAAGACAGGTACAGGCGATTGTCCGCCGTTTGTTACCAATGCATCGTGGAAAGATTTCCAGATTGAATTTACCATTGTCAGCAACCATTCCGCCAATGCGGGAAACAAAGTGGGCATAGAATTTTTGTTTGGCGACAATCTCCGTTACATAATGGGATACGGAGACGCATCACAAGCCGAGTGGATTACGCAAGACGGATGTAACGGCGTTACGCAGGGTAACAACAGTATTACGGGCCAGAAGTGGTGGTATGTACCTTGTGTGGCGACGGTTCGCATCACGGTTCAGGACAATATGTTTTTTGTGGAGACCAAAGTTGCGGGAGAAGAATACGCTTCTTTGGGTTGGTTCGATGAACCGATCGAACTTCCGGGTGTAAGCACGGCGGGGCCGATCGGGTTCGGATTTATGACATACAGCGAAGGCTATATTGTCATCGACGATATCATGATCAAAAACCTCGATGATTCGGTTTTGGCGGATACGGAAAGCCTTACCTACGATTTTTCGTCGGGGCAGGGAATTTCGCTTTCGCTGAACGCGGCATCCGATCAGATTTCGAAGGTATTTATCGACGGAACACCTCTTGCGGCAGACAAATATTCGGTGAGCGGCGAAGGTGCTACCTGTACGTTTGCCGTATCGGACGAAGCATTGAAGGAGATGCTTTTGCAGAGTTCGACGACGGAAAAGCGGATGGTTATCAATACGAAGGGCGGACAGTTTGCCGCCGTTACGGTCAATTATACGAATACAAAATGCACCGTAGAATTTTATGACGGCGAAGAGCTTCTTCACACGGGAGAATATGCGTACGGCGCAAAAATTTCGGATGCACCGGCTCTTCCTCAAGGTGCGGTAGGCTGGTATTGCAACGGGCAAGCGGTCGATTTGGAAGAATTCCGTGTAATGCAAAATTCTGCTATTTACGCGAGATACGAAGAAAGCCTGACAGACCAGACGACGCTCGACTATACGATCGGGCAGGAAAAAGCCGAATTGAACTTAAATACCACGGCAGGCATGATCTTGGAGGTCAGCCTCGGCGGACAGGCGGCGGGTGTCTCCGATTTTACGGCTGCGGACGGAGCGGAAGGCTGTACTCTTACACTTTCCGGCGCATGGCTGGATAAAATGTATCAGCAGGATTGGCAGGCGGAAAAGCAACTGATCATCCGTACAAAAGACGGGCAGACGGCCACGTTGACGTTGCGGTTTAACGAATCGCCGATATATCCGAATGTGATCGAAAACTTTGACGGTAAAACGCTGGATACGTCTTTTTGGAATATTCCGCAGAATTCGTTGCAGACAGCGGCGATTGTAGACGGCGCACTCAAACTGACCAAGACTGGGACGGGCGATTGTACGGCGCTGTATACAAATGCATCGTGGAAAGATTTCCAGATCGAATTTACGATTGTGAGCAACAATTCAACGAATGCGGGATATAAATACGGTCCGGAATTTTTGTTCGGCGACGGGCTGCGTTACAGGATGGCATACGGGGATCCTTCGCATCCGGAATCACTGCAAGGAGAAGGATCCAACCTTGCGTATGCAAATACGTTTATCGACAACGGTTGGAAAAATGTTCCTTGCGTGGCGACAGTGCGCATCACTGTGCAGAACAATACGTTCTTTGTACAGACTAAATCGGCAGGGAACGAATATGCCAATTTCCCCTGGTTTGACGAGCCAATTGAGCTGAAAAAGCCTGGCACGGAGGATTATGTCAGTACGGCGGGGCCGATCGGATTCGGATTTATGACATACAGCGAAGGCGATTATGTCATCGACGATATCATCATCAAAAACCTCGATACGCGGCCGGCGTTGACGGAAACGGAAAATCTTACATACGATTTTTCGGCGGGGCAGGGAATATCCCTGTCGCTGAAAGCAGCATCTGATCAGATTTCAAAGGTATTTATCGACGGAACGCTCATTGCGGCAGACAAATATTCGGTGAGCGGTGAAGGTACGACTTGTACGGTTACGGTATCGGACGAAGCTTTGAAAGAGATGTATTTGCAAAGCTCGACGACGGAAAAGCGGATGGTCGTCAACACGAAAGACGGACAGTTTGCCGCCGTTACGGTCAATTATACAAATATTTCAACATATACGGTGGAGTTTTACGACAAAGACGAGCTTGTCAAAACAGGCAGTTATATGTTCGGCGTAAAAATTCTGGACGCACCGGTTCTTCCGGAGGACGCGATCGGTTGGTACTGGAACAATCAGTTGGTTGATTTTGATGAATTGCGCGTATCGGAAAACATGAAGTTGTATGCAAAATATTCGACAGATACCTTTACGGTAACATTCACCTATCTGGACGTACGCGGAAAAGAGCTGACGCAGGAAGTGGAATGCGAATACGGCACAGAGATTTCAGAAATCGCGCCGCAGATACCGGAACGGTACGGATTTGTGTTTGAAGGCTGGGATTATACGGGTACGGTCACGCAAGACATGGTCGTGAAAGCCGTTTATCGTGAAATTCCTGCCAACGGAAAAGACTTTTTACTGGATTTTAATGACGAAGTCAACCTCAACTACATTGATTTTCTGGACGGCTTCTACGATGGCGGATATGCTTCGATCGAAAACGATTATGCGCTGATCCGTTATCCGATTCCGATGTCGGGCATTTACACGAAGCAGATGTATAAAAACTACACTGTCGAACTGGATGTCGTGTATTACAATGAGGCGTGTGTGGGTGAGCGCAATCTCGCGATCAGTTTCGGGAATCAGGAACGTGCAATGGGAAGCTATTATGAAAAACCGTATTCGTTGCTGATCGGAAACTTTGCGGACGGATCCGGCGGGTACTATGGCGGATCGGTACTTTTGCAAAATGCAAACGTGTTGACTTTCGGAACTTCTACCGGATTCTTTGATCCGGATAAATACAAGGTGACAGATATTCCGGAAGATGAAATTACGATTCCCATGCAGAACGCAGGTATTTCGCAGAAAATGGACAGCGGACTTTCTCCGAACGGAAAGATCGTAAATGTTCGGATCACGGTACAAGACGGCGTCGTTACGTTGGAAACAAAATACAACGATGAAACCGATTATGAGGTCGGCTTGACGTACAATATCGGCAAAGATCTGACGGGATATATCGGATTGCAGTTCAATACGGAATGTCTGAACAAGTATGAGATCGGTTTTGATAATCTCCGCGTGACCAATCTTGTGGAGCAGGAAAACGAAGTGACCATTTCTGCGAGGGATCTGACAGCGCAGGCAGACGGAAGTTATGATTATGAGATCGGAAGCGGCGATATTGTGGCTGATGTCGATTTCAGAATGCAATATTATGTAGGGACCAATCTTCTCGTATATGATGCAGAAGGCAATATTAAAGCGGAAAAGAGCATCGATATTATTCGGGAAGAAATTTATGAGATCGGTGAATATATAACCTTAAACAAGCGTGTTCTCGGAACGATATTCAATGAATATGCGGAAGGCGAAGTCTTAAAAATCGGCATCGTCGTCTTAACGGAAAAGGATTGGGCAGTGCTCAATCTCAACATTCGTCACAGCAATGATTTAAAGGTAGAATATTATAACGGAGAAACGCTGATTTCCACCGTTACGGGCAAGTTCGGAGATAAGATCACATTGCCTTCGACTGCGACGGCGCCGGAAGGATATCGTTTCATCGGCTGGGCGGACGAAGAGGGAAATCTGTGCTCTTCCGAAATAGAGCTCGTGGATAACTTTAAACTTTACGCGAAGTTTGAGCAGCTCGAATATACCGTTCGTTTCCTGAATTATGACGGTTCCGTATTCTGTACGATGCGGGTAAAACACGGTGAAAAAGTAACTTTACCGGAATTGGAGCCGATCGGTGCATCCGGCGTATCTTTCCAGGGCTGGGCGGATGCTGACCGTGCGATTACTGCAGATACCGACATTGTGGGTAACTGGAAAAAGGAAAAGACGAAGGGTTGTACGGGCAATGCGGAAGGAACATCGGTATGGCTTGGTGCGTTGGTATCGGTTGCCGCGATGGTTTCGCTGTGTGTGATCCTGAAAAAGAAAGAAAAGTAAAAAAGCAATAAAAAGCGGCGGCTTACGAAAGTAAGCCGCTGTTTTCATAAAAAAGCAAGGGACGTCGGTTTAACCGACGTCCCTTGCTTTTTTGGCGTATCATAAAATTTATAAGCTGTTCTCACGTTTTCATTGAAATGCGATCAAAGGCTTCGGTATTCGCGGGGAGTCATGCCCATTTGTGTTTTGAATACGCGATTGAAATGGCTGAGACTGTCGTATCCGATTGCGCTGCAAATCTGTAAAGTGGAAAAGTTTGTATTTTTCAAAAGTCCGCAGGCATATTTGATCTTGACAGAAGTAAAATAATCGACGATCGTACAGCCAAGGTATTGTTTGAAATAGGCGATGAGCGTTGAAGGGGAATAATTGGAAATCGCGTAAATATCCGAAGCTTTGTTCTGAATAAAATCCGGGCTGTTGATTTTCATCAAAAGGTCATGAAACCATGCGGGATACGAGTTAATAGAGGAAGACGCAATATTGAGAATGGACAGCATATTGATAGCAAGCGTCTTGCAAAGAGAAGCATTGAGCGCAAGATTTTCGGAAGATTTGGAAGTGAGATGCCTTGCATGGTAAGAAAGCGATTGAAATTCATCGTCCGTAATTTTAGAACAGAAAATATTGTTGGCTTTTTCGATGCGATATTGTAGATCGTCCGATATAATAGAACAAAGATTGCTGAACAGATCGGTCGTTATCGAAACGTTGAAATGTTCGTTGACGCAATTTTTTGCAGGGAGCAGCTGATGAGGGATGTCCGGCCCGATCAGGCAAAAACTTCCCACTTTCAGTTCTTCCGCGCGTTCCTGCACAATGTGCGTCGTTTTTCCTTTGGTAATGAGAAACAGTTCGTAATAATTATGTTGATGGTAGGAAGTCGGAGTCGAAGTGCTCCACCAATGAAAATCGATTTTGGAACCGGGATCTTTGAATAAATTCGGATCTTTCCAATCAAAATTATGAACAATCATTCAAAATCATCCTTTTATGCTTGGGGCAAAGCCGAAGCCGTAGGTTGTCACAACAAAGAAAGTACATTTCGCGAAATTACAATGTGATGTCCTGTTTTTCTACGATACGGTCAAATTTTTCGTAGATAGGGTCGAAGTAAAAAATTTTGAGTTTTTTATGTACTTTTTCGCGTTCCCATTGTTTATAGTTATATATATGAAAGAAGGGTACCCAGCGAATGCCGCGGCAAAAATGTTTTACTACTGTATCTTCGTGAAGGCCGCGCTGTTCATTGAATCTTCGGGGCAAATACATTCTTTTTTGGCAAAGGCGATGCAGGGCGCTCTGATCCGGCATGATCATTTTGTGGGTATACACGTAATCGCGCGCGCGTTTAAATAATTTTGTTTGTCGGATCTGATCGAGATTGAGCAAAAGCACGCCCGCATTGCAGTAATGGCGGTTGATCCAGAATTTTCCCATATGATCGAGCACGGCGCCGTATTCGCAATCTTTAAGGTCAATGTCGTAAAGCTGTCCGATATCGGATGCGCACATGGTATCAATATCAAGATATATAATTTTATTCGGAAAATTTTCAAATTCGTCCATATAGAGCCGCAGGAGCGTATAAGGCGTATAAAAATTTTCGGTATTTTTCCCGTCTGCAAGTTCTGCCCGAAAACGATCGCTTACGTCGATGCGTTCCGCCTTGCTTTGCGGATTTTTTTCTTTAAGTACCCGATCGAGCAGTGCAATCTGTGCTTCACTGAAAGGAATGAAGGCGGGATCTGTTTCATGCAGATCCATTGTCAGGGCATATACATGCAAGGGCCGATCGGTAAATTCGGCAAGCGACAGTACGGATAACAACAACCCCGGGAAAACTCTTTTATTGCCGCTGTAACAGACGGAAATCGTATTTTCGGACATAATCAAATTCCTCATATATTTCTTAAAAAGCATTATAACATATTTTTATAAGGCAAGCAAGGAAAAGCAAAATAATTCCTTGCAAAGCTTTTCAAAAGAAAGGAAATATGATATACTGCCATTGAAAGGAGGCAAAAAAATGGATATTATGCAAGCCATGCAGGCGCGGCATTCGGTGCGCGCATATGAGGACAGAGAAATTTTGCCGCAAACAGCGGCGGCATTGCAGGCGGAAATTGATCGGTGCAACGAGGAGAGCGGATTGAAAATCCGTTTTGTACAGAACGAAGAAAAAGTGTTTTCGTCGCCGCTTGCGCATTACGGCAAATTTTCCGGCGTGAAAAACTATCTGGTGCTGGCGGGAAAGAAATCCGAGGATCTTGAAAAAAAGGCGGGATATTACGGGGAAAGACTGGTTTTATTTGCGCAGACGTTAGGTTTGAATTCTTGTTGGGTAGCACTTACTTGTTCGCGCAGGACGGCAAAAAAGATGGCTCTTCTTTCACGCGATGAACGGCTTGCGTGCGTGATCGCGATCGGTTACGGAAAGACGCAGGGCGTTGCGCATAAGGGTAAAACGGCGGATCGCGTATGTGATTTTGAAGATGCTGAGGACAGAAAAAATCCTCCCGAATGGTTTATAAAGGGGATCGAAGCGGCTTTGCTTGCGCCTACGGCAATCAACCAACAAAAATTTTTGTTTACGTTAAAAAAAGACGGAAAAGTTCTGCAGGAGCAGAAGGGCGGTGTATGCCGCGGACTGGATTTCGGCATCGTACGATATCATTTTGAGATCGGGGCGGGCAAAGAAAACTTAGATTGGGAAAATTCAGACAATGAGTAGAAAAAGTTCCTTTGTTTATTAAAAATGCTCCTATCTTTATTAAAAGGCGAGAATAATAGACGCAGATTTTTGGGTCGAAAATTATTTAATGATGGAAAAAATCAGCGCAAAAATTTATTCGTTTTTGTTAATAAAATAAAAACTGATCAATATACTTTTAATGAAAAAAATATTTCAGCGGAGAACAGGAACAGCCGACAAAGCAGAGCGCCTCGATTTTGTCTGCTTTTTTATTTGTCAAAGAGTATAAACAAATTTACCGAATAAAAGCAAAGAACTTTTAAAAAGGAAAGTTTATGTTTGACGTTTTCGTAATCGTAACGGAATTATCGGCGGATTCTGTGCAAGGGAACTTGTGAAATATCGTCTTTCGGTAGGTAATCTTGAAGGTACGGATGATGTCGCAGTGTTCGCGAACAGGGCAAACAGCGGGATTGTTCACGCAGGATTTGAGGCGCTGGAAGGCTTACTGAGAGCGAAATTCAATGTTTTGGGCAAACGCATGATGCTAAAAATCTGTAAAGAGCCGGTTGTTGGATACAAAAACAAGGGTTTGATCGCCGTTGTACCTGGAGAGATGAAGTATATCGTTTTAGCTCCAGAATAAATCCGCTTGGCAGGTTTCGTTAGGATTTTTCCATGCTAAAAGTAAAAAAATGTGACAAAAAAGTTTATTTTGGCTAAATAAATTGTCAGCATTAGGAAGAATTGAATTCGTCATGATTTTTGTCAAGACAAACGGATCGGTTAAAAAGTCGGGAATTTTTCCGTAATGGAAAAATAAAAAAGAAAAAATATTTACAAACTTAAAAATCGGTGATATCATAATAAGTAATAACGATAGGGAAGGCGCAGACCTGAATGCGATCCGAACGTAAGAAAACGTTTCGAAAGAAAACAGATTTTCTGTTCAATTTTGAAAATTCCGACTTAGTCGCGGAGTGGAGCAAACAGGAGTTTTTATCTGCTGTTTCATCGGCGTTAGGTGTCTTTTTTGCTTATAAGCACGATCAGCGAGTTGAAAAAGTCGATAGAAGCGAAGAATTTATCCAATAAACAGTTGTGTCTGAATAAGGATATTTGTGACAGTTTGGGGCAAGATAAAGCGAGCCTGCAATTTTTTCTGCAATGGAATAGGACGATCAATAGTACCCGGTCTAGAATAAAGAAACAGATGGTTGCGGCTCTTTCTTCGGGGGGGGGTGAAAGGCGTTTCCGTAGGGGGAAAAGAGCTTTGATTTGTCTCATACAAGTAAGGATAGTTCTGATTGCTTCTGATAAGAAGTATATTGTTTGTCGGGGCATCCGACAAAAAAGGAGAGAAAATGCCGAGTTTTGAAACTCAATTTATGTTTGATCAGTTAGTGTATCTGGGCAGCATTCTTTTGGCGGTATTGCTGGGGTTTGCGATCGGATGTGAACGTAAAATAAGATTTAAAGAGGCGGGAATTCGTACGCATACGATCGTATGTGCGGGATCAGCATTGATTATGATTGTTTCAAAGTATGGTTTCGGCGATTCTGTTGAAGCAGATGCTTCCCGTGTAGCGGCGCAGATCGTATCGGGTATCGGCTTTTTGGGTGCAGGTATGATCATTTACAGAAGACAGGTTGTGCACGGACTTACGACAGCCGCGGGCGTATGGGCTACGGCGGGTGTAGGTATGGCGGCGGGCTGCGGCCTGTATCTTGTGGCGATCGGGGCTGCGGTGATTATTATTTTGGTGCAATGTATATTACACATGAATATACGGCCTTTCCGTGCAAAAATCTATTTACAGATCAAGGTTTGCTTTGAGCAGGAAAGTGATGAAAACAAACAAATCCAGGAGATTTTCGGGGTAAAGAGATTTATCCGCGTAAATGTCTTTAAAGAAGGGGAAAAGGTTATTTATAATGCAACACTGAATACAGAAGAAGAGTTTTCATCTACTCAGATAGGTAAAATTATGAAAGAGCATCCCTTTATCCGTTCGATCGAGCGGTGTGATGATGACAGATAAAGAAAATGTATGAATGGCGTGCCCGTATGGCGTTTTTCTTGCTAAATTGACCCCTAAAGATTGAAAAAAATTTAATGAAATTGTAAGGCATTGAGTTCGGGTTGTACCGGACTCATTCGTTTAAAGTCGGGAAATATTTGTTCATTAGTCCGACTGTAAATATATTCAAGCAGACGTTCAATAAATTCATTGTCTTTTTTAAAATTTTCACGGTCGAATATTACAACTTTTATTTTTCCGAAGAAATCCTCTATGGTTTCATTGTTCATACAATTTCCCTTACGTGACATATTTTTTGATATGTTATCTTCCTATATATCGGTGAAACTTTGCACAATAGAAAAAATTTTTGTTTTTTGGCATAAAATCCTTGACTTTCACAGATAATCTATATATAATTATCTTAGCACTTTGGTAAAGAGAGTGCTAACATAAAACAATCGTAAGTGCCAAGTTTCAAAGAGGGGTGAAGCGGCAATGAAAATGTCCGACCGGAAAAGAAAAATTTTACAGATTGTTGTGGATGAATACATCAACACAGCGGTTCCGGTTTCGAGTAAAAGTATTGCGGAGAAACATCTGACCGATGTCAGCTCGGCGACGGTGCGTAACGAACTTGCATCGTTGGAAGAGCTTGGATATCTTACGCAATTCCATACATCGGGGGGCAGGGTACCTTCGCCGCAGGCATACCGTTTTTACATTGAAGAGCTGATGGAGCGAGGGAAACTCTCCGAAGCGGATCTGGATTATATCGAGCATGCGTTCAGCGAGAAGACGAGCGATGTGGAGCATCTGATCAAGAACGTATCGAAAGTGATCAGTGAATTGACAGATTATACTTCGGTTGCGATCGGTCCGCACGCAGAAGAGGAAAAAATACGGAGTCTTGCGTTACTGCCGTGCGGAGAGAACAAGGCATTGCTTGTGATCGTAACTGGAACGCGTATTTTGCGCGACAGTTTCATCGATATACCGGATACGATGACGGATGAGGAACTTACGAACGCATCGCACGTCATCACGAAGCTGTTTGAAGGGAAGACTTTGCTGCAAGTGAAGGAAGTAGAGGAAGAAGTTTTAACGGAATTCGGGCAGTACAGGCAAGTGATGAGCGAAGTGATCGATGCATTGAAGAGTTATACCCGTCCGCGGGACGAAGATATCGTTTTGACGGGAGCGGAAAAGATTTT
>CASEFE010000095.1 GCA_949287105.1 uncultured Bacillota bacterium | reverse complement strand
GTCTTTCAGTTGCTGATCTATGGTCAGATGAACATATTGATCGGCGATACCTTGATAGGTAGCTGCGCCGATTTCCAGAAATTCGAAATTTTTCATAGCAAATCCTTTTTTAATTGATATGCATCTATTGTAAAGAATTTTTTGCTTAGATTATAGTACAAAACGTGCATATTGTTGTATAATATTTGCAAAAATGGTTTATCGACAGTTGCTGTTTGCAGGAAAAAAGGATATAATGAAAGGCGGGAGGAAATTTCAATGGGGGAGATTTATCCGAATTATTTGCCCGATCATGATACGACACAGATATTCCGCATGAACGAAAGTGTATACAATTTGCGGGCGCGACGGGCTTATTACCATGTGACGGACTATCCGTTAAAAATGCATACGCATGATTTTTTTGAACTCAATATTATCGTCGCAGGGAAAGGCAGGCATTATATTGAACAAAAAAATTATCCGGCAAAACCCGGGGACGTATTTGCCATGCCTCCGAAAGTTAGGCACGGCTATTGGGCGGAAGATCCAAACTCGATGCGTATTTTTCATCTGCTGATCGAAAATGAGTTTTTTGTAAAGTATCGTTCGGAACTTGAGCTGTTTCCCGGTGTTCGTATGTTATTCAGAACGGAGCCGCAGATCCGTCGCCATATGGATGCCGATTTGTTTTTGAAGCTTTCACAAGATAAGTTGACGTCGATTTTGCCGACGCTGGAAGATTTGATTGCAGCTTCGAAGGCTACATTCAAGGGGGCAGAAATACTTTTTTCTCTCAAAGAGCTGTGTTTTTTATGTGAATTGGGGCATCGCATGGAGATGCAGCGCGCAGGAAAAGGTGATTCTGACAATAAGGTGTCAGGACTGTTAGCCGATACTGTTTCATATATTGAAGAGAATTTTGCTTCAAAGATCGATCTTAAATTACTGACCGAACGGGCAAATTATTCACCGACAAGTTTATTGCGTAATTTTAAAAAGGCATTTGGGGTATCGCCGATCGAATATCTGATCCGCGTACGGGTGGAAGAGGCGCAAAGAATGCTTTTGGAAACAGATTACTCGATTGCGGTGATTGCACAGGAATGCGGGTTTTACGACAGTTCGCATCTGACACGATTTTTTACATTACAAACGGGAAAAACGCCTACCGAATACAGAAAACGCGGCTATTAAAAGCGAAATTATTTTTGGAAAAGTAAAAAAAATATTTTGGTACGGATGAAAAACAGGAGCGAAAAAACAGGAGCGAAAAAACAGATAAAAATGCTGAATTTTATCATCTGAATCGGAAGATTTTTTAGGTGGATTGCTTGACGGGGTCTTTGCGGTTTGATACAATTAAAGATACTAAAAAGGTTCTTTTTCAGTTAGAAAAAGAGGCGGAGGAAATATGAAATTTGCAAATCGTTACTACTCGATTGAACTCGACGAACGCACGGGTTCGATCGTATCGTACAAGATCGGAGGCGAGGAATATGCAGAAAAGGGCATGCCGCTCGTATCGATGAGGCTGCTGCGCAAGGGTGAAAAAGAAAAGTTTTCAAAAGACGATTCGGAGGCCCCCGAGATTCTGACAAGTACCGGTAAGATAAAACTTTGTGCAAGCCGTCCGGTTTTGACGTCGGATCAAACGGCATCTCCGGAAGTTAAAGCGGATAAAAACGAAATCAGGCTCACGTATAAGCAGTTTGGCGGAGAAAATATTCTGGTCGTTGCGCATATTTCATTCGATGCCGAAAGCCCGTTTATAGAATGGAAACTGTCGTATGAAAACGACAGCGATGCGTATGTGGAATGGGTGAATTTTCCGGGACTTCTTTTGTGCGATAAAACCATAACCGGCGGAGGGGAGCATAAAGTATTTCTTCCGATTTTTGAAGGGACGGAAATTTCCGATTTTCGGATCCGTGAAAAATATTATCCTTATTATGAAACAGATTATCCCACGAAGGGTTGGGAAGGCGTATATCCCGGCCCTGCGAGCATGCAGTTTATGGCATACTACGGCAAAAATGGCGGAATGTACATAGGTGCACACGATTGTGAGCTTAATACCAAAACGGTGGATGCACATCGGGTAAACAGGGGAATACGGTTTGATACAAAGCTGTTCCCGGGTACAGATCAGGCAAAATACGCATATTCATTCCCGTATGTGACGGGTGCTTTTACTGGTGATTGGTATGCCGCCGCTGCGATCTATAAAAAATTTGTGCAATCGAGCGGTTTGCTCCCTGCAAAGAAAGTGACGGAAAATCAAGAGATTCCTGCATGGATCGAGGAATCGCCTATCGTGGTCATTTATCCCATCCGCGGTGAAAAAGATACGGGGGATATGACGCCGAACGAGTATTATCCTTATACTAACGCATTGCCGTATATGGATCGGCTTCGTGAAAAGACAGATTCGAAGTTGTTGGTCATGCTCTGCCATTGGGAAGGAACGGCGCCCTGGTGTCCTCCGTACGTCTGGCCGCCGTATGGCGACGGAGCGGATTTCCATACTTATGTAGAGAAACTGCACGAGGGAGGAAATTTATTCGGCTTATATTGCAGCGGCATTGCATGGACACAAAAGAGCATCTTTACCGATTACAATCGCGAAGAAGAGTTCGAGCGCGATGCGTTGCATGAGGCAATGTGTCTTGCACCGGATGGTTCTTTGCCGTATTGCGTCATCTGCAACGATTATATTCGTTGGGGATATGATATGTGTCCGTCATCGCCTAAGACGGTCGGTATCATGACGGAAGAGGTGCGTAAAATTTTATCCGGCGAAGAGGTCGACTATCTGCAATTATTCGATCAGAATCTTGGCGGCAATGCGTCGATTTGTTATTCGGGTGAGCATGGGCATGCGCATACGCCGGGCAAACAAGAGACGCAAGATATGCGGAAGCTCATCGCCTCTTGCGAGGAAGTTGCAAAAAAACAGGGAAAAGCGAAAACAATTTTCGGCTGCGAAGCGGCGGCATCCGAAGGGTTTATGGAGCTTTTATCCATGAACGACGGTAGAAACTACCAGGCTTTTAATATCGGAAGGCCTGTTCCCGCTTATGAATTTTTATTCCATGAATACGTTTATACATTTATGGGTAACCAGAATACGACGTATTATTATATGGATGCGGAAAAATATCCCGATTATATTTTTTATCGGACGGCGCAATTTTTTGCGCAGGGCGAACTTTTAACGCTTGTTCTTCGCGGCGAAGGAAAGGTGAACTGGGATTGGGGCACCCCTTGGTCGGTAAAAGAGGTGGAACAGGAACGTTACCTGAAGTTTATCCAGAAACTGAACGCATGGAGAAAGGGCGAATGGGGAAGCTGTTTACGCCATGGTGAGCTTGTATGTCCGTTGCCTGTTGAGTGCGGGAAATATGTGTTGGAGTATAAGGCACCTTTTGTTAATGAATTTCCGGAAGTGATCACGGCAGCTTATGCCTATAAAGGGAAAACATTGCAATTTATCGTCAATCCTTTCAATCGGAAAACCCAAGTGACGCTGTGTGCGGAAGACAAAAATACTGTAAAAATTATTCGGGAAGATGGCGTTTGTGAAGAGAAGGGCGGAGCTGTCAGCATAGAAATGTTGCCGGACAGCGTCGTTGCAGTTTTATATTAAAAATCAATACATTCAGGAGATAGAATTATGAGCGAAATAAAGGTACAGGCAAGCGGGAATACCGTTTCGGCAAAGAATCAGGTTAATGTTGATTCACATACTTCTTATTTTGGCGATCCGTCTTCGTCTTTGCGGATACTGGTTGTCGGAAATTCCATAACGCGGCATGGCCCGAAGCCGGATATCGGATGGTTTTGGGACTGGGGTATGGCCGCAACTTGTGAAGAAAACGATTTTGTGCATCAGCTGGTTTCCAAGCTTCAGAAGGCGAACATTTCCTTTTATATGATGGTGCGTCATGCCTCCGAGTGGGAAATCGGCATGAGCGAGGGAAAACAAGATCTTTCGGATTTTGCAAAGTGCCAGGAATTCGGGGCGGATATCATCGTTTACCGTTTGAGTGAGAATGTTGCATATGAAGTTCCGCAGGAAACCTATTATGCGGCTATGAAAGAGTTTATCAATTATCTTAACAAAAAGGGCGGAAAGGTAATTTTTACGACTTCGTTCTGGAAAAAGAAAGAAGATGAAATGACGCGTAAACTTGCCAAGGAAATGGGTGAACCGTTGATCGAGTTGGGTGATCTCGGGGAAGACGCTTCGATGATGGCGTTTGGAAAATTCGAGCACCCTGGGGTGGCACAGCATCCCAACGACAAGGGCATGGCAACCATCGCCGAGCGTGTTTTTGAAACGATCGAATCGTTGTGTCGCAAATAATCGGGAGATCGCGGAAAAGGGGGGATATTTTTGTTTGATGTTTTGTTCCTTGGAACTTGCGCCTGTGATTTCAGTCCGCGTTTATTGACCGATAAAAGGGATTGTTTTGATTTTGATGTACGGCGTTCATCGAGTATGCTGATCGACGGTCGTTATCTTGTGGATTGCGGGCCGCATACCTTGGATTCTATGCGGATTGCGAAAATTTCTCTTTCGGACGTATCCGATGTGTTTTTAACGCATACGCATGACGATCATTTTGATCCTGAATCGGTGGAGATGCTTGCGGCGAACCGAAAGGAGCCGTTGCGCCTGTGGGTACGTGCGGATGCCGAGATACCTGACCTTTGCGGTGTATCGCTTATCCGTATGGAAATTGCAAAAGAGTACGAAGTCGGGGAACTGCATATTACTTCTCTTGCCGCTAATCATACCGCATCACCGCAACATTTTGCATTTGAAAAAGGCGGAAAGCGCATTTTTTACGGCACGGACGGTGCATGGGTTTTATATGACACTTTCCGATGGATGTGGCAGAAAAAATTTGATCTGATGGTTTTAGACGGTACTGTGGGAGATTATAATGGCGATTTTCGAATCGGAGAACATAATTCCATTCCGATGCTTCGCCTGATGATCCCGTCTTTTCGTGAGACAGGGGTGATCGGTGAAAATTCGCTCGTTTATCTTACGCATCTGGCCCCATCTTTACATAGACCGCATGCGGAAACGGTACGCATTTGTCAGAAGTTTGGGGCAGACGTTGCGTTTGACGGCTTGCATTTGAAAATCTGAAATGCGAAAAAAATGCCGGATCGTTTCAAGTCGAAATTAAGATTAAAAATTTTTCAGCGATTTCTGCATAAGTAACATTTAGCAATCAAAAAATTAAAAATTCAGGTTTTGAAAAGATGTCAAAAAGGACACGCACAAAAATTGTGCGTGTCCTTTCATATTTGGGTATAAGTCCGAATATATTAAAGAAGACAGAAAGATTGTCTTGTGAATCAATAAAGAAGGTGTACGAGGGCAAAAGCTTTCGTCAAAAGCAATGTTTTTTCGACACAAAAATCAAAAATATTCCGTCTTGAAGGCGGTATAATGAGGGGGATGGCTGATGAAAATACGCGTCTTTCGTTTTGGGAAAGCGCTGCTGTGCGTAGGGATTGCGGCGGTGATTGCAGCATTGGTTCTTGCCTTGCGGTTTACAGGCGCTTATGCGATCATGACCGGGGGAACGGTGCGTGAGCTTCCGATCTACAGTGTGGGAAGAGAAGACAAAAAAATTGCAATTTCGTTCGATTGCGCCTGGGGTGTCGAATATACAGACAAAATTTTAGAAATACTCGAACGGGAACAGGTACGTGCCACATTTTTCATGGTCGAATTCTGGGCGGAAAAATACCCGGAATACGTAAAACGTATCGATGAAAAGGGCAATGAGATCGGAACGCACAGCGCTACGCATTCCTATATGAGCAAACTTTCGGAAGAGAAAATTCGTGAGGAACTGAAAACTTCTTCCGAAGCCATAACGTCTGTTACGGGTAAAAAAGTGGAGTTGTTTCGTCCGCCTTACGGAGATTATAATGACAGGCTGATCCGTACGTCACGGGCGGAAGGGTATTATCCGATCCAATGGGATGTCGACAGTCTGGACTGGAAAAATTTATCCGCCAATGATATAGCAATGCGCGTGATCAGCCGGGTACAGAACGGAAGTATCATCCTTTGTCATAACAACGGTTTACATACGGCAGAAGCCTTACCGGTCATTCTGGATACATTGAAAAACAGCGGATATGAATTTGTTCCGATCGGGGAATTGATTTTCCGCGAAAACTATACGATCGACGCGAGCGGCCGACAGATTGCCGCCGTCAGATAAAATTTTTGCAACACAGTTTCAGGAGGATGTCATTTATGAACGGCACAGAGAAGAACAACAAAGTATTCATTATGGGCGAGATCGTAAGTGAAGCAAAATTTTCGCACGAAGTGTACGGAGAAGGGTTTTACGAACTTTACGTCAAAGTGATGCGGCTTTCGGGGCAGGCAGATATACTGCCCGTGACGGTATCGGAAAGGTTGATTTCCGAACGGGATCTGAAAATCGGCGCTACGCTCTGCGCCATGGGGCAATTCCGTTCGTATAATAAAATTGAAAACGGTCGTTCGCGCCTGATGCTTACGGTATTCGTGCGGGAACCGGTGGATGTACCTCCTGCAAAAAATCCGAACAGCATTGTTTTAAGCGGTTATATCTGTAAGCCTCCCGTGTACCGGACGACGCCTTTTAACCGCGAAATTGCCGATTTGCTTGTCGCTGTAAACCGTTCTTATAATAAATCCGATTATATTCCCTGCATTGCGTGGGGGCGGAACGCACGTTTTGTAAAAAATTTGCAGGTAGGAGATAAAATTGCTTTATCGGGCAGGATCCAGAGCCGCGAGTATCAAAAAAAGCTCAGCGAATATGAAGTAAAAACAATGACTGCTTACGAAGTTTCTATTTCCAAATTGGCGGCATTTGACAGCGCGGAAGAGTTTGATCTGGAAAGAGAATTTTCACTGTATACGGGCGAAGAAAGAGTGTTTGATCATAGCGATTTTGAATGATGACAAATATAAAAAGCGGGGGCGGATCTTTTTAGATCCGCCCCCGCTTTATTGTTATTAAGAAAAGCCCTGCAACAATGCAATGAAAACAAAAAATCTTTATAGTTTTGAATTTTATGGCTTTACTGCAAAGTAGGTTGTTTTCGTAAGAGAAGATAGCAGACGCTGAGCAATACGACTGCGGTTACGACCGTTACGACAACGAGAACGGAAATGATAGACGGCGTGGCTTCATAGAGCTTGCTTTCATCGATCCATCCGCCGTAAACGGTTGTTCCGTTTTTGGTCACATATTCAACGTATTTTTTTCCGTCAAAATTGCTTTCGGTAAAGAGTTTGACCTGTTCTCCGTGACTTAAAACAATGGTGTCTTCGGGATTGTTTATGTTGGCAAGCGTAATACTTTCTCCCTTGTCGATTTTCCGATAGGAAAACTGAGTCGTGTCTATATTCCCGTTTCCGTTTAACAATACATATCCGGCGGGAACAAACCCATAGTGTGTGCCGTTTTCGTCTGAAACAGAAACAAAATAATAATCGGAATCGAGAATATGATCGCCATAGGAAACTTTCCCTAGCAGCGTAAGTTTTTGGCCGCGCGCAAGTTCGCTCATTCTGGCAAACGGTTCATAGGTGTTTCCGGTGTTGCCCTCGTCGGCGGTTTTACCGGTGCGCATTACCGGAAAGCGATACATGCCGATCACATTGCTTGTCTGCGCAGATCCGTTCATAGCTGTAAAATATGCTTGCGAATCGATATACTGAATCTGATTTCCAGGAATCAGGCAAATATCATAATCGCGGCGAATGGGCTTTGTCTGTTCATCGTAAGTATAGATCATAACGAGCGTGCCGAAATCTCTCTTTGCAAGCACCACGGCAGAGGTTGCAGCGTTCAGCCTTTTATATTCACCGCAGGGCAAGGTTTGCATGGAATTGTTTTTGAGGCTTTCTTCATCCACATCCACCAAAACCGTGCCTGCCGGAACGGAAACAAGGAGATCTCGGTAAGAATTTTCGGTGGGGGCGGCTGTGAAAAAATCGTTATATATACCTTCGGCGGAAAGATTGCGAAGAGACGCAACTTCAATGCCGTTTACAATGGCAATATAACCATCGGATAAAAGATATATTCGGCCGTCCATATAATCGAAAGTAAAACCAAGCGCGGCTGGCGTAGTTTTCGAATAAACAATACTATTAAGCTGCTGCGTCAGATCATAAGAAGATTCGCTGTTTCTGTTATACGAGAGTACGGAAGAGGAGGTAAGCGCATAAATTGTTCCCGCATAATCGACCGCAAGATCAATGGCGGCATTTCCAAAAGAATATAAACTTTCGCCGACTTTTCCCGTAATAAAATCATTTTCTTGCACGGGATAGACGGCGCCGCCGTTCATGAGATAGAGGTTTCCGTAAATGTCTGCGGCAATTTTGGAATAACTTCCCGTAAGAGCTGACGTCTGTAATGTATAGCTCTCGTTCTCTTTTTTCAAAATTGCCCCGTGTGACGTTCCGTTTGTAAGCAGATAATATGTGTCAAATAAATAAACGCCGTCGATCAGGTCTCCGCCCAGTCTTTCAATTTTGGCAGGGGAGGAAAGATTGTCGTAGCGGTAGATATACAACTGATTGGATTCATTGTCCGCAATCACAAAATCTTCTTTGCCCGCGCAGACTGCTGAGGGCGCAAAGGGGAGGTCATTCAGATAAGTATAGGAATTGGCAGAAGCTTCATAAATGGTGACACGCCTGTTTGCCGAATCGGCAATGACCAGTTTCCCGTCGTATGAAGCTATATCTGCTTTGCCGCCGAGGCGAATCTTGCTTACCGAATATTTTCCGATTTCATAATCGTTGAAAGCATGAGATGCGGCATTCAGCGTCTGAATATTGCTTCCGCAGATAAAATACAAAGTGTCACCGATCATATGCATCGTGGGAACTTTTGTAACGCCTTCGCCGTTTCGCGTGATCGGTTCGGCTTTGCCGTCGTAAACATAAAGCGGATAGTTATTCGCGGTTGTCGAATAAAAAACTTTATTGCTGCTGACGACAGCAAAACTGCGGATCGACGCATCGATTTTCCATTGTTCTTCGGTTGCGTTTGTGGCATCTCCCGTGATGGAGCAGATGACACTGTTGAGCGAAAAATAAATTTTATTGTTGCCGGTGGTGGCGGAATTTTGTGTAAAGTAGGGGGTGATCCCGCCCAGTTCCCCAGTTTGTATGCCGCTCGGCATGGTAAGTTCGGTAGGGGATCCTGTAAATTCAAAGCCGTTCATGTCCATTCGTGCTATGGTCACGTTTCCGCCTGTGACCGTGGCATAGAACAGATATCCGTTTGCAATGAGAAAAGATGTACAGGAAACTTCCGTGTTTATGGCGCTGAATTCTCCTTCGGCGGCGCATGCAAAGTGATGGATCGTTGTGCTCGTGCCGCTCGCAACAAAATACAGATGCGTTTCTTCCCCGATTTTATAAAGCTGCAATGAAGACAGTGTCGCGGCGGTGTCATGTTCATAGACGCGATATTGTGGAATCTGTGCCTTGCGATCAAGCAGATAAATGATCGAGTTTCCGGTCGCGGGCTTGTCTGCAACCGCAATATAATCATCGGATATAGCAAAATCCGAAGGACTTTCCAGTTGCAGGTATTGTTCATAACTGTCCGGCATAAACAGGTCGAGCGTAAATTCTTCACCTGCATCAGTCGGGGAGGAGAAAGATGTGCTCTGTATTTCGTTTTGCTTAAAATTCTCTGCTGACTTTGCCGCCGCTTCCGCAATCGTAGCCATCGGCGCAACTAAAATGATCAACAGCAGTAAGATGGAAATAATAGTTTTTTTCATTCGATTCCCCGCCGTGCAGATCCGCTTGTCCTGCACGTAAGTTTGCTTTTTGCCTTAAACTGTGTAGTATGTCTGTATTATAGCACAATTGCGCTCGTTTGTCGACAAAATTTTGCAAAATTCGCAAAGGTATGCCGATTTCCATAAATTTGCTTTTTTGCTTTCTGCAAATTTTTACCAAAATTTTCCAATTATTATAAAAAACAGGCATATGGATGCCTGTTTTTTGTTTTATACTGAAAGCAAATAAAATACGAACATATGTTTATATTTTCTGACAGGTAGGCTGTCAATTTGAAAAAATGTGTGCAATAATAGGAGTGTCGTGAGAAACGAAAAAAGGAGGGCGTACTGTGAAGGCGTATCAAAAACTGATGCTGTTGTTGTATCCCAAATTAGGAAGGATGGCAGAGGACATCAAAAAAATGATCGAGTCTCTAGCGGGTGTATGCGGAGGGAACGAAACGGCAGAACAGAGCGTGCAAAAAATTCTGGATTACATGTATGTACGCGATTGTTTTATTGTACTGAAAGCAGAGTTGGACGAGGTATTTGTAAAGCTGGAAAGGGAGGAAAGG
>CASEFE010000094.1 GCA_949287105.1 uncultured Bacillota bacterium | reverse complement strand
GAGATCTTTACCTGCTGCGTCAAGTCAAGATACGCGCGCGGAAAATAACGCACCAATGCTTCCGGTGTGAAAATATTCAGTTTGTTGAGATCCTTTTCCCGCTTTTCGGATATACCTTTCAAATCCGTAAGTTTCAAAATTTCTTTCCCTCTTCTTTACAAAAATTCACGTATCTTGCGTTAAATAAAAAACGGCGGGATTGCCCCGCCGCAATGTATTCGAATTTATTCGAGCGACACCAGATAATAATAAATTGGCTGACCGCCGAAATGATAATCCACGTCGCAATCGGGGAATTTTTCCGAAATCTTTTCAGCCAGTGCCTCGGCATCCTCTTCCTTTACATCCGCCCCGTAATAAAGCGTGATAATCTCGTGTGAACTGTCCTTCAACCGATCGATCAAAGACATCAGCGTGTCGTCTACGTTGTTCCCTTTTGCCAGAATCTTCTTATCGTCCAGCCCGATAATATCTCCTTCTTTCAGAGAAAAACCGTTTACATTGGTCGACCGCACGGCATAGGTGACTTGCCCTGCCCGCACATTGTCGATCGCATGAATCATGTCCGTTTTATTTTCTTCCGCCGTCGATTCACTGTTGAACGCCAGCGCCGCCGCAAATCCCTGCGGTATATTTTTCGTGGGTATTACATGTATGGTACGACCTTCCACAAGCGCTTTCGCCTGTTCCGCCGCCAATATGATATTTTTATTGTTCGGGAAAACAAAAACATGCTCGGCATTGATTTTCTGTACTGCATTCGCAATATCTTCCGCACTCGGGTTCATCGTCTGCCCGCCTTCGATAACGCGATCCACCAAAAGATCTTTGAAAATGGCTGCAATTCCTTCCCCCGCACAGATGGCAAGCATCCCCATTTCTTTCTTTTCCGCTTCGCGCTTTGCACGCATTTCACGGTTCTGTTCCAGCATGTTCTCGATCTTTACACGATCCAACTCGCCAAGTTCCAGCGCCCCCTGCAAGGCCTGCCCGGGATTGTTGGTATGCACATGCACTTTCACAAGTTCCAGATCACCGATACAAATCACGCAATCACCGATCTGCATCAGCTTTTCTTTCAGTTTGTCAATATCCGCAAGCGTCGTCGATTTCTTTAAATTGATGATGAAAAATTCCGTACAATACGCAAACTCGATTTCGCCAAGGTCGAGGTTTATGATATCCGAATTATCGCCGAACACGTCTTCGTCCGACTTTTGCGTCTCCGGCATGACCGATACATCTTCGGGAAGCTCCTCCCCGTTGATGATACTCAGAAATCCGCGATATACGCACAAAAGCCCCATGCCGCCGGCATCCACTACTCCTGCCTTTTTCAGTACGGGCAGCATCTCCGGTGTCTTCGCCAAAGCTTCTTCGCCTTTTTGAATGACGTCCGCCAAAAATTGCGAAAAATCTTTATACTTTGAGGCCGACTGCCGCGCAAATTCGCTCATCAGCCGAGCCACCGTCAGCATCGTGCCTTCCTTAGGTTTGGATACTGCCGAATACGCTACCTTCGTGCCGTTCTCCATCGCCTTTGCAAAAGACTTGATGGTGATCTCCTCATAATTCTTGATCTCCGAACAGATTCCGCGGAACAACTGCGATAAAATTACCCCGGAATTTCCGCGTGCCCCTTTCAATGCTCCTTTCGATACTGCATCGCACAACTCCGGCAAACGGTTGGAGGAACAAAGTGACAATTCCCGCGCCGCCGACTGTATCGTCAGGGACATATTCGTTCCCGTGTCACCATCCGGCACAGGAAATACATTGAGCGAGTCTACTTTTGATCTGTTTATTTCAAGTACCTTCGCTCCGGCCAAAATCATTTTCCGAAACTCGGTACCACCTATGGACTTAGGCATGAATCAATTCTTCTCCTTTAAGCGATGGATCTTACAGCTTTACGCCGATGACATTGACATTCACCGTGTCAACGATCATCCCCGTAAACTTCTCCACCCTGTACTTGACGCTCTCTTTGAGCGATTCGGCTACTGCATTGATGGAAACGCCGAATTTGATGATGACATATACGTCAATATAAATGCGATCGCCCTCCGTCGTGACACGCACGCCGCGGCCTTGCGCCTGTTTGTTAAATAATTCCGAGAGGCTGTCCGTAAACCGCCGCGTGACAGTATCGACGATGCCATAACATTCCAGCGCCGCCTGCGATGCGACCTTCGCGATCGCCATATCCGAAATTGTAATTTTTCCGTATGCGTTACTCGTATTTACAGACATTTTTTCTCACTCCCGTATCGTTATATTATTCTATACTATTTTCGCCCAATTTGCAAGAGAAATTTTCATCTTAACTGCATTTTTTTGATTTTCCTCTGAAAAAATCCTAAAAATTGAGCGAAAACGATTGATTTTTTCGCGGTATTTTGGTATAGTATCTATGCTCGTTTCGGGCGGGCGCTTTTTTTGCGCTCTGATTTTCAGGTTTACAACCGTGGAGGTGACAAATATGTCGAAAGTATGCAGCGTCTGCAACAAGGGGCAGGCTTCGGGCAATAACGTGAGCCACAGCAATCGCAAAACGAGAAGAACTTTCAAAGCGAACGTGCAGAAGGTGAAAATCGTAAAAGACGGAAAGGTGGAATCCGCATACGTCTGCGCGCGTTGCCTGAAAAGCGACAAAGTAGAACGCGCTTAAACAAATTTCTTGATTCTAAAAAACGGAACCGCAATGCGGTTCCGTTTTTTATATTTTTGTGTCTATATCCTTTTTATTTTGATAACGTCTTTCCCTCTGCCATCGCTTAATCTTTGTTAGAAGGCTTTGCTCTCAATCTGCTGTCGATATAAAAGCCCAAACATTCAACTGTGTCGCTCTGTACTTTTTATTTTTATAACGTCTTTCCCTCTGCCATCGCTTTATCTTTGTTGGAAAGTTTTGCTCTCAACTTGCTGTCGATATTGTAGCCGGAATATTCAACTGAACCGTTATTGACGAAAATAACGGGATGTGCTATCATAAAAGCATCTTTGAAAGGAGTTAATGCTATGTTTGATGCAAAAAAAGCAGGGCGACAGATCGCAAACTTACGAAAAGCAAAAAATTTAACGCAAGCCGAAATCGGAGATCGGCTGCATGTTTCCTATCAGGCCGTCAGCAAATGGGAACGCGGCGAATCGCTTCCTGATATTCCGATTTTGGTCGACCTGGCACAGATATTGGAAACAACGACCGATTCCATTTTGTCCGGAGGCGAAAAATTAGCGCAATTCGAAAAGAAAATCACCGTCGAACAAATGAGACAAGGCATTCTCTGCCTTAAAAGAATGGGCGAACTGCTCGGGAAAGACAATCTCATTTATCGCAGTGCCATTGCCGGTATCGATGAAAAAATGAATACCGACGTGGAAAGCTGTTTCGAAGACGATCGACTTTTCGAATGCTGGGTCGCAGAAGCCGCCATGCAAAATATTTTAGCCGGCGCTTATATCGATCTGACCGACATTCAGAAAAATTTTCGATATGAGCATTTCAAAAATATGGTACTGAAATACGCACAAAAATTTAATATTTTATAATTTCCAAATAAAAGAAGTCTGCGGGGGCGGGCACG
>CASEFE010000093.1 GCA_949287105.1 uncultured Bacillota bacterium | reverse complement strand
TCCACGCGGCTGATCGGCGCGCTCATCATGGCGCACGGCGACCAGCGCGGCCTGGTTCTGCCGCCCGTCGTTGCGCCCGTGCAGGCGATCCTCGTTCCCATCGCCGCAAAGAAAGGGGGCGTTTTGGAAGCCGTAGAGGAACTGAAAGGAAAATTGGTTGCCGCAGGGATCCGCGCTGCGAGCGATGATTCGGAGAACAGTCCCGGCTGGAAGTTTAACGAATGGGAAATGAAAGGTGTGCCTTTGCGCATAGAACTCGGTCCGCGCGATATCGAGGCGGGAAAGATGGTTTTGGTGCGTCGGGATACGTTGGAAAAGGTAGAGGCGCCGTTGGAAAATGCAGCCGAGACGATCAAAAAACTTCTTGCCGAGATACAGAAGAATCTGCTTGAAAAAGCAAGAAAACGCAAAGAAGAACGTGTGGTCACAGCGGAAACTGTGGATGAGCTTTTGAAAGGCGTAGAAGGCGGCAATTTTGTGAAGGCAGGCTGGTGCGGGTGCCGGGAATGCGAAGATAAAATCAAAGAGCAGACGGCGGCCAGTTCGCGTGTAATTGTGGAAGACGAACATGCGGAAAAATGCGTCTGTTGCGGCAAGCCGGCAAAACACGTGGTATTGTTTGCAAGAGCATATTAAGCCCTTTTATTAAAATTTCAAAATCAGTTTTTGATCAGAATGAATTTCAAAACCGAAAAAAAGGCAGACGCAAATTTTTATAAAATTATTTTTTGATAAAAATAATGTCCATTGTCATTGCAAAATCGGAAAATAGAGGATAGATAAAGGATTTGCGAAAAAATTGTCAAGAGAGTGAATATAAACCGCAATAGATATTGTTGACAATCCAAGTAAAAGTGATAAGATAATTGCATCTGTAATAAAATTACAAATCATAAATAAAAAAAGTCCATTGTTTTTTGGAATGATTCGCGATAAAATCACCAAAAAGCAAGGGAGGGGGACTATGATTCGAGTAGATAGGGATGTAATTTATAATTCTGATTGCGCTTTGGATGTAATTTATCCGGAAAAAAAGTATCAAAAGGTACTTTTATATATTCATGGCGGTGGGCTGGTCAATGGCGATAAAAGCGAGAAAAATACGCAAGAAATCGGGCAAATGCTTGCAAAACGGGGAATTTGTTTTGTCACGATAAATTATCGGTTGCTGTCCGAAGCCTCTTATCCGAGGTGCTTGGAAGATGCTGCGCAGGCATTGGCATACACTAAGCAAAGAATTGCGACCGATTGTGAGTTCTATGTATGGGGGCAGTCCGGCGGAGGGCACATTGCAATGATGCTTGCGCTGTGCGGCAAATATCTTACATCGGCAGGCATAAATGTAAGCGATGTGGGCGGGTGGTTTATTGAAAGCGCACAGCCGACTACGCATTTTTCTGTCTTAAAATACAGAGGTGAGGACGAGAGACTTACGCGCATCGACGAGAGTGCCCCGCTTTATTACATAGGCAGTGTTTCTGTTCCGAAGATGCATTTAATTGTATACGATAATGATATGCCATGCCGGTACGAACAAAATATGCTTTTTTATAAATCAGCATTGGAGTTTGAGCCGCAGGCTCCGCTGACAATTAAAACTTTACAAGGTACACACTGTCAGGCAAGTTTTGAAGAAAACGGTGAGTATCGCATATTCAACGAATTGACGGCGTTCTTGGGGTGTTGAAATGGCGGAGGCGTTTGAAGCTTGCATGGTGGTTTTGTTCGGGGTTTCATGGCCGATGAACATAGTCAAATCCCTTCGATCGAAGACAACCAAGGGGAAAAGTTTTTTGTTCTTGCTTTTTATTTGGGTAGGATATATTTTCGGAGTATGCAGCAAATTGATTGCCGGAAATATAACATATGTATTCATCTTTTATGTTTTGAACCTGGCGATGGTAACTTTGGACATGGTTTTATATTTTATCAATCTGCGCAGAGACAGAATTGTGATGCGCAGGGATGAAAGCCAAACCGAATGAAAGTGCATGGGGAATGCAAAGGTGCGAACAAGAAGGAAAAGTCAAATGAATTGTCAAACTAAGTGCAACACTTGATAAGATTTTCTTGAAACAAATCTTGTGGAGTTTGATAACGTAAAACTTTTTTGG
>CASEFE010000092.1 GCA_949287105.1 uncultured Bacillota bacterium | reverse complement strand
CGGCCGCGGATCGTTCGGTTTTCCATGCAAACTTCGTTTGCTTTTCTATTCGAGGATCGCTTTGATCCGGCGGATCCCGCTTGCCGATGACTGCTCCTTGACAATCTTAAAATGCCCCAGCTCGCCCGTATTTTTTACGTGCGGACCGCCGCACATTTCCCGCGAAAAATTGCCGATCGAATAGGTCTTGACCACGTCGCCGTATTTCGAATCGAATACACCGACGATCCCCTCTTTCCGCGCTTCTTCGTAAGACATTTCCGCAAACACCACCGGAATATTTTCCGAAATCTTTTCGTTGACAAGCTTTTCGACCGCCGCGATCTCTTCCTCCGTCATCGGACGGGCAAGATTGAAATCGAACCGCAGCCGTTCGGGCGTTATGTTGCTGCCCTTCTGGTTGATGTCCGCCGAGACGATCTGTTTGAGCGCGGCATTCAAAAGATGCGTTGCCGTGTGCAGACGCGTCGTCGCTTCGCCCGTATCCGCAAGTCCGCCTTTGAACTGCCCTTCCGCAACGGCGTGGCTCTTTTCCTGGTGCTCTTTGAATGCTTCGGCAAAGCCCGCTTCGTCGACCGTGTATCCGCGCTCCGCCGCCATTTCCACCGTCAGTTCAAGAGGAAATCCGTACGTGTCGTACAATTTGAACGCCGCCTTTCCGCCGATCGCCGTCTCCGCTTTGTAGGAAGGATCCTGCTTGGCCATAAATTCATTCTTGCGCGCGATCCCCGAAATCGTCTTTTCAAATTCCTTCATGCCCTTTTCCAGCGTCGCTTCAAAACGGGTGATCTCCCGCTCGATCTCCTGCAAAATATATTCCTTCTTTTCAGGCAAAAGCGGGTAGGCTTCCCCGTATACGTCGTCGATAAATACTTTTGCAACCCCGAGCATCTCCTTGCTGTCAATGCCGAGTGCCTTGCAATAGCGAATGGCTCTCCGCATCAGACGCCGCAAGATATACCCTGCCCCCGTATTCGAAGGCAAGATTCCGTTCACATCCCCGATCAGCATGACCGTCGTACGGGTATGATCGGCGATGATGCGCATCGCCTTACGGTCGGCCCCGCCGTCATCATATTTCTTGCCCGATGCCTTTTCCAGATACGCGATCGCACCGGAAAACAGATCGGTCTTGTATCCGTCCGTCAGTCCGTTCAGAAACGCAAGCATACGATCCAGCCCGAATCCCGTATCCACATTCTTGTTTTCAAGCGGCTCGTATCCCGTCTCCGTCTTTTTGTATTGCATATAGACGTCGTTGCCGATCTCTACATACCGACCGCACGGACAGTTGATGTCACACGGCTTTCTGCCGCACTCCTCGTCCGTGAGCGGGTAAAACCATTCGTTGTCCGGTCCGCAAGGCGTGCCTACCGTACCTTCCAGTTCCCACCAGTTGTTGGACTTGTCCATATAAAAGATATTCTCTTTGCGGATCCCGAGATCCTGCAAAAGCTTTGCGGTCTCTTCGTCGCGCGGCGCCGACTCGTTGCCCGCAAATACCGTCGAACAGATCTTATCCTTGTCCAACCCGAAAACTTCCGTCAACAGTTCAAACGACCACGCCGTCTTTTCCTTTTTAAAATAGTCGCCCAGCGACCAGTTCCCCATCATTTCAAAAAACGTGAAATGCGTCGCGTCGCCGACGGATTCGATATCCACCGTGCGCACACAGCCCTGTACGTTGCACAGCCTCTTTCCCGCCGGATGAGCCTGTCCCAAAAGATAGGGCATCAGCGGTTGCATTCCCGCTACATTGAACATGACCCCCGTCGTTCCGTCGCCGATCAGCGACACCGCGCCAATGTTCACATGCCCCTTGCTTTCATAAAATGACAGCCACTTGTTTCTTAGCTCTTTGGATGTTATCGCTTTCATTCCTCTAAACCTTCTTTTCCGATCTCCTCGTTCATTTCCCCGTCATTGCTTTCCGCTTCCTGCGCCGGAACCGGGAACAACTCATCCTGCGTGCATTCGAATTTTTCGCCCGTCAGCCGCTCCAACGCCGATTCCAGTTTATGTATCCGACATTTGAGCGCCCGGATTTCTTCGGCGTTCGGATCCAGTTTTTCCTGTAAAAGATCCGGCTTCTCGCCTTTGATGCGCACGACCCGTCCCGGTACGCCGACAACCGTCGCGTGCGGCGGTACCTCTTTCAATACGACCGCTCCCGCTCCGATCTTCGCGCCTTCTCCGACCGTGAATCCGCCAAGCACCTTCGCACCCGCCGAAATGATCACGTCCTTTTCGATCGTCGGATGTCGCTTTCCCTTTTCTTTGCCCGTTCCGCCCAGCGTAACGCCCTGGTATATCACAACGCCCGATTTTACTTCCGCCGTCTCTCCGATCACTACGCCCATGCCGTGATCGATAAATACGCCGCCTTCGATCTTCGCCGCCGGATGAATCTCGATCCCCGTCAGAAATTTCGCAAACTGACTGGTCATGCGCGCCAATAATTTAAGGTGCATCCGATACAGCCTGTTCGCCAATCGGTGCCACGAAAGCGCATGCACGCCCGAATAGGTCAGCCAGATCTCAAACTTGTTGCGCGCCGCGGGATCGTTGCGCTTCGCCGCATTGATGTCCGCACGTAATCGCTTGAACATAATTTCCTCCTGCGGCGTGTTGCGGGCGCCGCGCCCCTGCGCCGCCCGACGCATCCCTCCATTCTATGCGCGCACAAAATTTTTTGTGCCTGACGCTTCCTTTCGTTTCAGCCGTTCGCCGCTTATATGATCTTTCGTATGTTGAATTCGTCAAACGCTTTATCGATCATCTCCCGATTGAATACTCGATAATCCAACAGGTATTTTACCACTACGTCGCGCGCATCTTCAAAATTGAACATGACTCCGCATACCTTCATCAATGCGCTCGAATCCTCTTCCCGCATTCCCAAAACCAAAAACAATCGGAATAACAACACCTTTTCGGGAATGTAATACCCGCGCAAAACTTTCTTCCAGATCTCTTCGCTCAATCCGATCTTCTGCCATACCGTATTCGGATCTTCCCCGTATTTGCGCACGGCCGCTTCCATCATCCGCCCGCTCCAACTTCTCTTAAACAGCGCCTTCACACGCTGGCGCCACGGCGCAACACGGATCGAAAATGAAAAATTATCATCCACATACCGCGCTTTCAGTTCCGCCAGAACTTCGTCTACCTTCGGCTGATACGCAAGCTTGCGCATTTCATTCGCCGCATATTCCCCTTCTTCTATACGGTTTCGGTTTTTCAGAATCATCGAGATCGTCACCGATTCATACGACGGCATCGAACTGATCAGATTGAAATTTGTATATTTTTTACAAAAATATTCGTTGAGGTCTTTGATGAAATCTTCGCTCATGTATCTCCTCTCCCAAGGTATTTTCGGGTATGCTACTATTATACATTTTTTCGTTAAAATTTCAATGTTTTTTACCAGCGTAAAAAAATTTTTTTGAAATAAAGTGTAAACCTTTCACACTTTATGAAAAAAGCGTTGCGCTTTTTTGTAAAATATGTTATAATTCATTATAGTCAAACGCATTTTTACGGAGGACACCCTTACGAAACGCAATCGAATCGATGAGATCGCACTGTTGATTGAAAAAAACGGAAAAATGAGCCTGGAAGAGCTTGCTTTGCAATTCCCGGACGTCTCCGATATGACACTTCGCCGCGATCTTTTAGAACTGGAAAAAGAAAATAAAGTTATCCGCGTTCGCGGCGGCGCCATGTCCGTTCTCGAAGTACAAAAACGCTCGGGCGAGGCTTACGCACAAAAATCCACAACCAATACGGACGCGAAAAAAACCATCGCGAAAAAAGCCGTAGCCCTCATCGACGAGGGCGTCAGCATGTTTCTCGACGGCGGCACAACCGCCCTCTATCTCGCCAAAGAAATGCCCGACCGGCCTTGCCACGTTTTTACCAACGGCCTCGCCGTTGCGGAAGAACTTTGCCACAAAAAACAACCGGAAGTGGTTCTCGTCGGCGGAACACTGATCAAGGAAAACCTTTCCACCGCATCACCGTATACGAAAATTTTCCTCGAAAACACCAATTTCGAGCTGGCCATTATCTCCGCTTCCGCCTTTTCCTTTGAACAGGGATTTTCTTGCATCTCACAGGTGGAAAGCGACCTTTTGAAGTTTATTCTCGCTCGCGCCAAAACCGTATACATGATGCTCGATACCTCGAAAATCGGGAAAATTATGCCCTATACCTTTGCTACTCCCGAAAATATTGACGTTCTCATTACCGACGAAAATTT
>CASEFE010000091.1 GCA_949287105.1 uncultured Bacillota bacterium | reverse complement strand
TTATCAAATTCAAAATACTGACGGAGAATTTCATCACTTAAACAAAAATCAAACGCTTTGAGCGGTTCCGTTTTCGCATACAGCCACAAAATAACTTCCGGCTGATACAATTTCAATAAAAAGTCCGGCGTCATGTTAAATCCCGATGATCCGCTCATTTTCCCGACGCTGCCTTTGATTCCGATAAATTCATATCCCTGGAAAAGCGGAGCGGGATACCCGAATACTTCGCGCGATACATCTTTTGCCGTATCATAACTGCCGTTTTTGGAAGCATGGTCTTTTCCGCCCGGCTCAAAATCTACGCCTTCTGCCAGCCAGCGCATGGGCCAATCCACTTTCCACTGCAATTTGCAATGAAAATCCTTGGTAAAATCAAATTCGCCCTCATGCCCGCATTCACACACGTAATGCGCCTTTGTACAATCATCCGAAAGCGATGTGATCTTTGTACTGTCCTTTTTACAATGCGGACAAAAGATCGATACCGGATAATAGTTCTCCCGCTCTTCGTCTGTCGCCTCCTGCGTACGATGCCGATCCAGAATATCAAAAATCTTTTTTCTGTTTTTCAACGCAAATATCACATGTTCCGCATAACGCCCCGAACGGTATTCCTTTGCCTGATAATGGAATTCCATGTCTATGCCGAATTTTTTCAGTGATTGCATGAACTCCTTTTCAAAATGAGCGGCATAGCTTTCATCCTGCCCGAACGGATCCGGAATATCCGCATACGGATACCCGATGTATTTTTCAAACGAGTTATCCCCCAGATAATCGGATACATTTTTCGGAACTTTCCGAAGCCGGTCGTATTCATCCCACGAAAAAAGAAGCTTTGCCTTTTTACCCATACGGATCAAAGCCTGCCATACAAAATAACTGGTCGCAATATCGCGGAAATTGCCTATATGCACCGACCCGGACGGAGAAATGCCGGCCGCACACACATACATCTCTTTCTTCGGATTCCTGCGGATAATCTCTTCCGCTATCTTATCTGCCCAATACATGGTATTTATTCTCCTGCCACTCTTATTTCGGTTATTATACCACATTGCGCCCATGAAATCAAACCGAAACAACAGTGATTTTTACAAATTCTCCCTTCAATTTGTTAACAGGTATTTAAATTTGTGTTATAATATAAATCCGCCGTGAGGCGGATAAATTTTTTTAAGGTGCATTGCCATGCGATTTACTCGAGGAATCAAAGACGGCCTTCCCATCGCGCTCGGTTATATGCCGGTTGCTTTTGCCTATGCGATCCGTGCTGTGGATCAAGGATTTCCGGTCTGGTTCCCTATTCTCATTTCAGCATCCAATTTTACCGGTACCGGTCAATTTATCGGCACCGACCTCATTTATGCCGGTGCTTCCCTTGCCGTCTTATTCTCTACCATGCTCATCATCAATATTCGATATGCGCTCATGTCTATCTCTCTTTCTCAGAAAATGGGCGGCGGTTTTCCGCTCTGGCAGCGGATCCTTATCTCCTTCGGCGTTACTGACGAAAATTACGCAGTAGCTATCCGTCAACCAAACAAGCTCTCTTTTCCCTACCTGATGGGGCTCATGTGCTGCTCCTTTTCCGGTTGGCTGGGCGGTACTGTTCTCGGAGCAGGCTTAAGTTCCCTTCTTGCTTCCGTTCTTACCGGCGAAACCGGCAGCGTCTTTTACGAAATTATCATGAGCGCTTTCAACATTTCTCTGTATGCTATGTTTGTAGCCATTGTCATTCCGCCTTCCCGCGATGATAAACACGTCCTTCTTCTCGTCCTAATGTCTGTCGGGCTCAGCTGTATTTTCTATTTTGTTCCCCTTCTTCAAAAATTACCGGAAGGATTGGAAATTATAATTTGTTCCATCGTTTGCACGGTCATTATTGCACTGCTCTTTCCGCACCCCCTCGAAGAACAAAATCTTGAACAATCGAAAAATCCCGCTTTTTCTTCGGAAGCTCAACCAAACGACCAAACACTTACGTCCCAATCCGACACATCCGACCAAAATGACGGTAAAGGAGGCGCTGCATGACACTTTTTGACATGCTCATCGGCTGCGCCATAATGTTCGGCGTCACTTATATTTGCAAAGCCGTAGGACTGCTGTTCGTAAAAAAACAAATCCGAAACACCTTTATTCAATCTTTCCTCTATTATTTGCCTTATAGTGTATTGGCTGTAATGGTATTTCCCTCCATCCTCTTTTCAACATCGTTTATCTGGTCCGGTATCGCAGGTACAGTCGTTGCATTGATTTTATCCCTTTTCCGAAAAGGGTTACTCATCGTTTCATTAAGTTCTATTCTGACTGTATTCCTTGTCGAAACCTGCCTTACTTTTTTTGTGTAAATTTTTAAGCCGCGCCACGAAAATTTCGTAGCGCGGCCTTTTTATTTTCTCTAAACAAAAAAAGAGCCGCTTGCGGCTCTTTTATCCGAGTATCTTTTTCATTTCACATACAATTTTATTTTCAAGCCTCGAAATCTGTACTTGCGACACCCCGATCACTTCCGCCACTTCGCTCTGCGTCATATCCCGAAAATATCGCAATATAATTATTTTCCGATCTCTCTCCGAAAGTTCATCCAAAGCCGTCTTTAACTGTAACTTTTCGATCAACTCTTCCTGATCGTCTACAGAAGGCAGTTTCTCCGCTATGCTCTTTGATTTTTCATCCTTATAATCAGCCTGTTCATAGATCGAAACAGGCATTCGCGAAGAACCTAAAACAAAAGCGATTTCACCCTCTTCCATCCCGAAATTCTGCGCGATCTCTTTGATCGAAGGCTGGCTTCCCTTTTCGCTGGTATATTCGTCCACAAATTTATTGATACTCTTTGCCGCCGTTTTCATCGCCCGAGATACTTTGATCGATCCGTCATCACGCATAAAACGCTTGATTTCACCTGCAATCATCGGCACCGCATACGTGGAAAAACGTACCCCAAATCGTTCGTCGAAGCCGTTGATCGCTTTTAATAATCCCATGCTGGCTAACTGAAACAGATCGTCAAATTCAACACCTTTGCCCAAATACCTGCGTACGATACTCTTCAACAGCGAAACATTGTTTTCCAACAGCGCCTCTTTCGCCGATGAATCGCCTTCCTTTGCCGCACGAATGTATTCAAACGTCTGTTGTTCAGAGAGCATCCGCGAGACCGCCTCGCTCATTTTTCTTGTTTGCGGCGCCAAATTGCTTGCTCATCACTACAGATGTCCCTTCCCCCTTTCGGGAACTGACTGAAAATGTAGTCATAAACGTCTGCATAATCGTAAATCCCATGCCGGAACGCTCCTCATCCGCCCGCGTAGTAAAAAACGGCTCCACCGCTCGCGCAATGTCGTCAATTCCCTTCCCTCGGTCGGTAATTTCAATATGTAGAGTGTCCCCCTCCGCTTCACAAACAAGCGTTATAAGGCCTTCCTCTCCTGCATACGCGTGTACAATGCAGTTCGTTACCGCTTCACTGACTGCTGTCTTAACATCAGATATTTCATCAAGCGTCGGATTCAACCGCAGACAAAACGCTGCCACCACACCCCGTGCAAACGGTTCGTTTTCCGATATCGCAGGAAATTCAAGTTTCATCATGTCTTTCATGTCTGTCTCCTCAAAGTTTGGGTATGATCGAATAAATTCCACTGACCGACAAAACTTTATCAGCTGCCAAATCAGGAGATTGCAAATACATCGCCGCAGAACTCTTTTTTAGTTTCTTGTAACGTCCCATTAAAAATCCTATCCCGGAAGAATCCATAAACTTTACTCCCGATAAATCAAAAACAACTCTGTCACAGTTCAGATTCCTCTCCAAAAGTGCATCTGTCTCTTCCCGCACATTCCGCGCATTGTATTCATCAAATTCGCCGCTCAGATATATGTACAGAGTGTTTTTCGAAACTTTTGCTATTACTGTCATCTTCTTTCTCCTTGCCCACATTTCAGCCGCTTTTTTCTTCCCTTTTTCAATCGCTTTATCAAGATACCACTTTTTGTAACTCGAAAGATAAATGATTTTGTCCCTTTCCGCTGTTTATTGTCGAAAAATTTTTCCCTGTAAAAAATATAAATTCAAGCAAAAAACAGTTGACATTTTCCTTTGAATATTATAAAATAATCAAGCGTTGTGTTTGAGACAACCTTGTTTGTACACAAGGGCCTTTAGCTCAGTTGGTTAGAGCGGTCGGCTCATAACCGATTGGTCCGCGGTTCGAGTCCGTGAAGGCCCACCATTTCTCTAATACGGCCCGGTAGTTCAGTTGGTTAGAACGCCAGCCTGTCACGCTGGAGGTCGACGGTTCGAGACCGTTCCGGGT
>CASEFE010000090.1 GCA_949287105.1 uncultured Bacillota bacterium | reverse complement strand
TAAATTTTACAGCAATAACAGTCACATTCCGTATCCAACGGCGTAAAATCGTCTTTATATTTTGCGTTGCGTACGACTACTTTCCCTCGGCTCGTAAGAGCGGTCCCGTTGCGCGCAATGCGCGTTGCCAATACACAATCAAACATATCAATCCCGCGCAACACGCCTTCGATTAAACAATCGGGACTGCCTACCCCCATGAGATAACGCGGAATCCCCGTCGGCAAATGCGGCTGAATCGTATCCAACATTTCATACATCAATGTTTTCGGTTCACCCACCGACAATCCTCCGATCCCCAGTCCGTATTTCGCATACGGTTTGACAGCCTCCACGCTTTCCACACGAAGATCTTTGAAAAAGTTTCCCTGCACGATGGGAAAAAGCGCTTGTTCTTCGTTTTTATGGGCATGATAACAACGGTCCAGCCAGCGCATCGTCCGATCCA
This sequence comes from uncultured Bacillota bacterium, assembly GCA_949287105.1. GTDB lineage: Bacteria > Bacillota > Clostridia > Christensenellales > Borkfalkiaceae > Borkfalkia. The sequence continues at coordinate 11,577 of CASEFE010000090.1, read as the reverse complement.
ACGCCGATTTCGCATACGAATAATCGACTCCGTATTCGCTGCATTCATCAAACTGCATGATGATATCGGCACCCAGCGCGTTTTCAATTTCCATGACTTTTTCAGGCATAAAAAAATGCTTGCTGCCGTCTATATGCGAATGAAACCATACCCCTTCATTCGTGATTTTATTTAAGTCCGCAAGCGAAAAAACCTGAAACCCTCCGCTGTCCGTCAATATAGGCCGATCCCAGTTCATAAATTTGTGCAATCCGCCGGCCGCTTTCACCAGCTCATGCCCCGGACGCATATAGAGATGATATGTGTTCGCAAGAATAATCTGTGAACCCGCTTCTTTTAAGTCCCGCGGATACATCCCTTTTACGGTCGCCTGCGTTCCTACCGACATATAAACGGGAGTTTCTATGTCTCCGTGCGGCGTATGAAAAATCCCCGCACGCGCTCCTGTCCGAGGATCCGTTTTTAATACTTCAAAAGAAAACTTCTCTGCCAATGCTTCCTTCCTTCCGATTCGATTTATTGATTGACTGCGGGGATTCAAAACAACATTTCCCCGATTTTTATTCTACTGAAAGCTGCCCGATTTACCGCAGCTTTTAACCCACATACAAAATTATTTGCAAACTTATCCGATTCCCTATCTTTACAGGATCAGGCACGCATCACCGAAACTGAAAAACCGATATTCCTTTTCAACCGCTTCCTTATAAAGGCTGAGGCATTCCTCCCTGCCCATAAATGCGGATACAAGCATTATAAGCGTACTCTCCGGCAAATGAAAGTTTGTAATCAACGCATCCACACATTTAAATTGATAGGGCGGATAAATGAAAATGGACGTATCTCCGCTGCATGCGTGCAAAAAACCTTGTTCATCCGCAACCGTTTCCAACGTACGGACCGATGTCGTTCCTACCGCTATAACTCGGCGTCCTTCCCTCTTTGCCGCATTCACCGCATCCGCCGCCTCCTGCGAAACACAGTAGTATTCCGAATGCATGACATGATGCGTCAGATCCTCTTCCTTGACCGGACGAAATGTTCCCAATCCGACATGCAAAAGCACTTCAACAACCTGAACCCCTTTCGCACGCAACGCATCCAACAATTGAGGTGTAAAATGCAACCCCGCCGTCGGAGCCGCCGCCGAACCGTCCGTCTTGCAATATACCGTCTGATACCGCGATTGGTCTTTCAGTTTTTCATGGATATACGGCGGTAAAGGCATACTACCGACGCGCGATAAAATATCTTCGAAAACGCCCTGGAAATGAAATTCCACGATACGCTCGCCCGTGTCCGTCCTGTCTTTCACCGTCAAAGACAACTCGTCCGATACGACCAGTTCCGTTCCCACCTTTGCTTTTTTACCCGGCTTTACAAGAACTTCCCACTCGTTCATGCCCCGCCGTTTCAACAATAAAACTTCCACGCGGCCGCCGTTTTTTGTGTATGCATACATTCGCGCAGGCAATACCTTTGTATTGTTGATGACCAATACGTCTCCTGCATGTAAATATTCCTGTATGTCCCGAAATATCCGATGTTCCCGTTGCCCCGTCTTCCGATCGTAAACCAACAATCTTGACGAGTCACGCGGTTCCGCCGGCGTCTGCGCAATCAGCCTTTCCGGCAATTCATAAAAGTAATCCGATTTCAATAACATTCCACACTGCCGCCTTATTCTTCGTCAAACAGAGATGTCTGGATCCTCTGTTTTTCATTCATCTTCACGCCCATATGTGCATATCCGCCTTTGAGACATACCCTTCCGCGCGGCGTACGTGCAATAAACCCCAACTGCATCAGATAAGGTTCGTACACGTCTTCGATCGTGTTCGCATCCTCATTGATCGTCGCGGCCAATGTTTCAAGGCCTGCCGGCCCGCCGCCAAACTTTTCGATCAACGCGCGCAATAAACCGCGGTCGGTGTCGTCCAAGCCTAACTCGTCAATATCCATCTTTTCGAGCGCGTATCGCGCATCGCCCAACGTAACCGTTCCGTTGCCCTTGACTGCGGAAAAATCCCGCACCCGTTTTAACAGCCTGTTGGCTATTCGAGGCGTACCCCGCGACCGACGGGCAATTTCCCCCGCTGCCGCGCTGTCTATGCCGATTCCGAGAGTCTTCGCCGAACGCGTAACGATCCTGGACAATTCGTCCGGCGTATACATTTCCAATCGCGCCAGAACACCAAACCGATCCCGCAATGGCGAAGCAAGCATTCCGGCCTTCGTAGTCGCTCCGATCAAAGTAAATTTTTTGAGAGGGAAACGCAGATTTTTTGCCGACGGCCCCTTTCCTACAATAATATCCAACGCATAGTCTTCCATCGCCGAGTATAAAATTTCTTCCACCGAATGATTAAGACGATGAATTTCATCAATAAACAACACGTCGTTTTCATTTAGGTTTGTCAAAATCGCCGCAAGATCTCCGCTTCGCTCGATTGCCGGCCCGCTCGTAAGTTTGATCTGAACACCCAATTCATTCGCAACAATATGCGCAAGCGTCGTTTTTCCCAATCCGGGAGGCCCGTACAACAATACATGATCGAGCGCCTCACCGCGCATCTTCGCCGAAGAGATATACACCGATAAATTTTCTTTTACTTTATTCTGCCCGATATATTCATCCATCGTCTTGGGGCGCAATACGTTTTCTTCCGCATCAAACTCCCCTTTTGTGCTCATGACAAGTCTCTCTTCGCCAAATCCCTTTTCAAATTCCTCTTCAAATGACATACCTGTCTCTCCCCAACTATATCGCCATTACATAGAACGTAACGCGTTCATGATGATTTCTTCCATGCTTCCTGCGCCGCCTTCTACTGCACGGCGAACCGCCTTGACGCTCTCGCTCCTCGTATACCCCAAAGACATCAGCCCCACGACAGCATCCTCTTCGAGATCGGATAATTTTTCTGTTACCGGCGCCGATACCTTTGCCCCACCGGTTCCTGCCGACATAAGCTCTGCTGCCGATACTTTTTCACGCAATTCCAAAATGATCCGTTCCGCCGTCTTTTTCCCGAGCCCTTTTACCGTACTGAGCATTTTTACGTCGCTCGTCGCGATCGCAACCGCAATTTCCCCGACATTCATCGCCGACAACACCGCGATCCCCATCTTCGGTCCCACTCCGGACACCGTGATCAGTTTCAAAAACATGTTCTTTTCTTCCAAAGACACAAACCCGTATAACGATATTCCGTCTTCACGCACTTGAAGATACGTATATGCTTCCCCCTGTCCGTCCGTTACAAGCTTGGCAAACAGCGACCCCGAACAGATAATTTCATATCCGATCCCTCCGTTTTCAAGCAACACCGTACCTTCTCCCGAATATAACACATTCCCGCGAATATAACCGATCATGTTTCTCTCCTTCAACCGCTTTCTATCTTTCAGATGGTGTACAGCGTCGACAACCGCGACGTAAACGAATGACAAAGCGCCACTGCAAGCGCATCGGCCGCATCATCCGGCCGCGGGATCCCCTTTAATCTCAGTAAATTTGCCGTAACAAGCTGTATCTGCTTTTTCTCCGCCTTTCCGTACCCCGTCAAAGCTTGCTTGATCTGCATGGGCGTATATTCAAAAAGCCGCCCGCAATACTTTATACACGTCAAAAGCGCCACTCCGCGCGCATGCGCCACCGCTATGCCCGTTGTAACATTTTTAGCAAAAAACAATTCTTCTACCGCCACTTCATCCGGCTTGTACTTCGTAAGTACTTTGTTCAAGCCCTCTTCAAGAATCGCCAACCGAACAGGCAGCCGCTCTTCCTTCGGCGTAAGTACTACTCCGTAATCTTCCGCAGTCACATTTCCGCGCTCATCTTTTCGCAATACCCCGTAGCCGAGCGTTGCCAACCCGGGATCAATTCCTAAAATAATCAATTTCTTTTCTCTTTGTAAATAAAATTTATGAAATAACTTGAATTTTTTTGCAAAATATATTAGAATATTAATCGGAAACTTTGAATGGATACCTTGTAACATTCCAGTGCCGACAAAATATACGTTACTCTCTATTTATTTTAAAGGTTTCCGCACAATAAGTCAAATAAAACAGACTAAAAACTGACGCGGGGTATGAAATTATGAAATTGTGGGAAGGCCGTTTTACTCAGCCAAGCGCAAAAAGCGCAGATGACTTCAATCAGTCGCTCTCCTTCGACTATAAACTCTACTGGCACGATATTCTCGCCAGCATTGCACACGCGAAAATGCTCGGAGAAACGCAGATCATACCAAAAGAAGAAGCCGAAAAAATCAGCGATACTCTCGTTAATATTCTTGCAGATATAGAAAAAGGCAGCCTGACCATCGAAGGCGCCGAAGATATTCATACCTTCATTGAAGGCGAATTGACAAAACGCATCGGCGCTATGGGCAAAAAATTGCATACCGCCCGTTCCCGTAACGACCAAGTCGCGACGGATTTACGGCTGTATACCAAAGACAGCATTGTCAATATCTGCGACCTGATCAAAACTTTGATCACGACACTTATCGATATCGCCAATAACAATGTGCGTTTTATTATGCCCGGCTACACGCATATGCAGAAGGCTCAACCTGTCTCCGTTGCACAATATATCAACGCTTACAGCGAAATGTTCCTTCGCGACCTCGAAAGATTTACAGACTGCTATAAACGCACCGACGTTATGCCCCTCGGCAGCGGCGCCCTTGCCGGAACCGATTTCCCCATCGACCGCCGAATGACTGCAAACCTGCTTTCTTTTTCTGAAATCTCTCAAAACTCCATCGATGCCGTTTCCGACAGAGATTTCGTTGCCGAATATAATTTTTGCTGTTCCTTGCTGATGGCACACCTTTCCAGATTCTGTGAAGACCTCATCATCTATTCCAGTGAAGAATTTGGTTTCATTGAAATTGCAGACGGATATACGACGGGTTCTTCCATTATGCCTCAAAAGAAAAATCCGGATATTCCCGAATTGATCCGCGGCAAAACCGGCCGAGTCTACGGCGACCTCACGGCTATCCTTACGGTCATAAAAGGGATCCCCCTTTCCTACGACAAAGACCTGCAAGAAGACAAAGAATCGCTCTTCGATGCGGAAACGACCGTGACCGGTTGTCTGACCATCTTTAACGAGCTTTTACAAAACATTTCTTTCGACACCCGTAAAATGCGCAATGCCGCTGCCGGCGGATTTTCAACCGCTACCGACGTTGCCGATTACCTCGTTCAAAAAGGCATGCCCTTCCGCGACGCTCATGCCGTTACAGGACAGATCGTACGCTATTGCCTGGAAAACGACAAAACTCTGGAACGCCTGGAATTGCACGTTTATCAATCGTTTTCTTCTCTTTTTGAGGAAGATATATTGCAGTGCGTCAAAGTCGGAAAATCGGTGGAAGCTCGGAAAGTGATCGGCGGAAGCGCACGAAGCGCCGTCCGCGAAAACATCCGTTCTATCACAAGAAGGCTCAACAGAATGTTCAAAGAATAATATCGAACCAATTTCTATACAAAAAAGGCGACGCCGCGCAAATAATTTGCGCGGCGTCGCCTTTTTATCAAAATTTTACCTTAAAGCATAGTTTTTTGTAAAACTTCCGAAAAAATAACAAGCGATATCAGGTGTTAAAAATAACTTTTTCGCTTTGGAACATCTTTGTCAAAATAAATATCAACAATACAATGTAAACCGCGTTGCTTAACATCGTTACAATAAAATTAACAAGAGAAAATTTCAACGAAAAAATTGCCGACATGACCTGTACGCAATTAAACACAGGAATGAAATGCGCAAAAACCGACGCGGTCGTAAACATCATCGAAGAAAGTCCTAGAAGCATCACCAAAATCATCAGCGGTACGGCAAAAGTTGTCGCCTCTTTCACACTCCTTGCAAAAGCTGATAAGATGGATATCAGCGATACTATAATCAAAACAGCCGAGAGCATGACACCGAACAAAGCAAAATAATATCCGATCGGGTATACTGACAGCATATCACCGATATTGCCCCCCATTAACTTCGGCATAGACAGAAATGTTCCGATAAACGAACTGATCGCCGACAAAGATGCAATCACCGCGAGTGACAGAATCTTGCCGATAACAAGCTGGCTTCGCTTTACCGGCGTCACTAAAAGGGTGGCGATCGTTCCGCGCTCTTTTTCACCCGCAATCGACTCGGGCGCGACGCCCATGCAGCCGCTATATAGGAATGTGAGAATCAAAAACGGCAACAACATGGCTACATAATTGGCCGCAGCTTCCGTCTCCGTAGATAAATTTCCGCCGGCAGTGAAATTGACATTATAAAGACTTCCAAGCATATCTTCGCTTACATCGAGAACCGATACTATCATATTGTAAGCAGAAACGGAAGAGGTATGTGCGGAATCATACCAAATTTCAATGTTGGGCGCCTCGGGCATCGGCACAAAATTACCGCTGCCCACAATTTCGTCAAAATTTTCCGGCAACACGACCAGCGCATCCACTTTCCCCGCCCGAATCTCTGCTTTGATCGCCTCTTTCTCTTCCGGCTTTGCCTCTTCCAATTTGATTGTTTGCTTTTCCCCTTCCCCCGGAGCAAACATCGACGAAAATACTGCGGAAGGATATATTGTCTTTACAGTATACACTTCGTTTTTATCGTAAACTACATTCCCCAATAATGTGTATAAAACAAAAATCAAAATTCCGGGAAGTAAAAGCGTTCCCAAAACCAATCGCTTATCCCGAAAAAAACGGGAAAATTCTTTTTTTATAATTGTGAGAATATTGTTCATTCTCCCTCTACCGTCCTCTTATAAATATCAAAAAAAGCGTCTTCCATGCTCTTTTCGCCCCGTACTTCGCTCAATGTTCCCTCCGCAACCATTTTGCCGCCGATAATAATCCCGACACGGTCACAAAGTTTTTCCACAAGCGAAAATATATGCGTGGAAATCAAAATGCTTTTCCCCTGTTTTTTCAATTCTTCCAGAAAATCCGTTACGACCTTAGCCGTCAACACATCCAGCCCGTTTGTCGGTTCATCAAAGATAATGACCGCAGGATCATGAATAATGGAGATGACAAGCGATACCTTCTGCTTCATACCCGTGGATAAATCGCCTACTTTCACTTCCGCAAACCGATCAATGCCAAACCGCTCAAACATTTCTTTTTTACGCGAAGCTATTTGCTCCGCCGAAAGCCCGTGCAATCTACCGAAAAATCCAAACAGATAATCCGGCGTAAAAAAGTCTTCCAATTTCAATTCGCCAGTTAAAAAACCGATCGATGCCCGCACGGCTTCCTCTTCACGCGTTACACTGTGGCCCGCTACATACGCTTCCCCCGAATCGGCTTTGATCAGCGTTGACAAAATGCGAAGCATTGTCGTTTTTCCCGCTCCGTTCGGGCCAAGCAAGCCGTAAATCTCCCCTTCGTTTGCCGTAAAAGACAGCCCGTCAAGAGCCACTTTTTGCCCCGTTTCGCTTTTTTCGATCTTTCTTTGCTTTGCCGAAAGGCGGAATACCTTTCGTATATTTTCTGCCCGTATGATCTCTTGCATACTCCCTCCTTTTTTCATTCCTGAGCCGTTCTCTTGCTTAATCTTTCCGATTCAAAATTTTTTCTTACCTATACAAACGGCTTTGTCGTATCATTGCATTTTTTTATGAAAAACGCCGCTTTTTCTCGCGGCGTTTAAATATATTCATTACATTGCCGGACCGGTAGTCGTAGGAGTATAAACTCTTGCCATCAACTCCTGATTCAACATATACAGGCCTTTGGAATCGCTTCCGAACAATTTCATCTTTTTAATAAGATCGTCGGCATTCTTTTCCTCTTCGCCCTGTTCTTTTATGAACCAATCCAAAAACTGCATGGTCTTAAAATCTTTCGCTTCATAAGCCGCCGCATAAATTTCCGTAATCAGAGAAGTAACATATTGCTCATGTTCCAATCCCGCTTCTAACGGATCCATATGCGACTTAAACTTCTTATCCGGCCCAGCCACTGCTTCAAACGTAACTTTTTCTCCGTTATCCAGAAGATACCGCCGAAACATCAGAGCATGGTCGCGCTCTTCCTGCGTCTGTACTTCGTACCAGTGCGCAAACCCGTCCAGCCCTTCATCTGCATAATAATTTGCAAAATCCAAATACAGATATGCCGAATACAATTCTTTATTGATCTGCCTGTTGATAAGCTCTGCGATCTTTTTGTCTAACATAATATCACCTCCGCTTTCTTTACCCTTTCATTATACCACGTATGTTTACGGATGGCAATCTTTTGTTAAAAAACTTTCTGATATTTAATCTTTTGCCGTTCCGATAAAATACTTCGGCCGATGAAATTTCCTGCAATACGTAGGACTTAATGCATATAAGCGCTGTTTTTTGTTTGTTTTTTTATCCAAACGATAGGCATTGAACAAAAACTGATCTTTATCGAACCCTTCTAAACTGCTGTAAGGCACATCGATCTTCACCCGATATCCCTGTTCCGTCAATTCCGCTTGCGCCGTATATGCGGGCTTTTCACGATTTACTTTGATGCAAAACCTGTTTTTGTTAAAGATTTTGGCCCAAAACCGAACCCCATACGGTGAAACCTCGATTTCATAATAACGAGATCTGTCTCCGTTCGGCGAAAGAAATACTTCTACCGCATCCCCTTTGAAAATGTCTTCGTTGTCCTGACGATAAGGACTGATAATATCTTCATCCCGCACTTCAAAGGAAAAAATTGCCGACTCATCACCTAAACTGAATTGAAATGAACATTCGTCATTCTCTTTTCCTTTCCTGTTTTCCTTCAAAAAATATAGCTGTCCGGCCTTTGCTTCAAACAACTCTCTTTTTTTCATAAATCCTCCGAAATAGTGCGGAGCGGCCGCCGCCACGGCTTACCGCTCCGCCATATTATTAAAAATTCATCAAACTATTGCAATACTTTTGACAAAAAGTCTTTCAGCCGCGCATTTTGAGGTGAGCCGAAAATCTGCTCCGGCGTTCCCTGCTCCTGGATCTTTCCGCCATCCATAAACAGGACACGCGTAGCAACTTCCCGCGCAAAGCCCATTTCATGCGTAACAATCACCATCGTCATGCCTTCATCCGCAAGCTCCTTTATAAGGGAGAGGACTTCTCCAACCATTTCCGGATCCAACGCACTTGTAGGCTCGTCAAAAAGCATTACCTTCGGATTCATTGCGAGCGCACGCACGATCGCAATACGCTGACGCTGTCCGCCCGAAAGCGTCGACGGATATACTTTTGCTTTATCCGCTAAGCCGATTCGTTCCAAAAGGCGCATCGCATTCGCTTCCGCCTCTTCTTTGATCTGTTGTTTGGTTTTGTCGATCGGGATAAGTTCACGCTTTTTGCCTTCCTTTCGGAATACGTTTGCTATGCGCCTGAAAAAGTTTTTCCGTTTCGCTTTGCGCAAATCCTGCAATCCGATATACACAGGCGCAAGCGTAATATTCCGCAGCACATTCATGTTGTTGAATAAATTGAACTGCTGGAATACCATGCCCATTCTGCGCCGATGAAGATTGATGTCTACCGACAAATCGCACAGATCCACTCCGTCAAAATAAACCGCCCCGCTGGTCGGATCTTCCAAAACATTCAGACAACGCAAAAACGTGCTTTTTCCGCTCCCCGAAGGTCCGATGATCGCAACCTTTTCTCCCTGTTCGATCTTTTCACTGATATTATCCAAGACCAAAAGCTCCCCGAACTTTTTAGTCAGATTCTCCACCTCGATCAAAGCAGTATGCTCGGTCTTCTCTTCGACATCTTGCCTTACATTCTCGTTTTCCGCTTCAGAAGTCTGCGCTTTAACTCCTCTTTTCACTCTTACGCATCCTCCTTTCGATAAACCGTATCACCACCGTAAAGATCACGACAATGATCAAATAACTTAAAGCAAGCATCAGATAGGGAATCATGATCTGATAATCGTTCGACGCAAGCGCACGAAATGCCGCAGTCAAATCCGTTGTTCCTACAAACCCCGCCACAGACGTATCCTTTGTCAATGCAATCAATTCGTTACCAAGCGTGGGTATTACGTTTTTGACCGCCTGCGGAAAGACAATCTTGACCATCGTAGCCGTATAGGAAAGCCCTACCGTTCGGCCTGCTTCCAACTGCCCGGCATCGACAGACAAAATTCCGCCGCGCATGATCTCTGCAACATATGCACCGCTGTTCAGCCCGAATACAATCAGCGATTCGAAAAGTCCGGGCAGATTGATTCCCATCAAAGGAAACAAAACAAAGTTAAAGACTAACAACTGCACGACGATCGGCGTACCGCGAAACAGCGCCGTATACACATCTCCCACATAGGAAAACGCACGCACAACTTTGTTCCTTTTTCCAGCGACCTGCACACACGCGACAATCGTACCGAGCAGAATGCCGATCAGCAGTCCGCCAAAGGCTATGATCAGCGTGTTCTGCAAACCCCGCAATACTTTCCGGTATCCGTCATACAGGATAAATTGTTCGTAGAAACTTTCCCACATCTTCAAAGCTGCCCTTATTTCTTATTGATTCCGTTCACTGCTTCGGCAAGCGTAAATTTGTCGCCAACGACAACTTTCAATTTGCCCAAAGACAGATCCTGCACCGCATTGCCAATCGAAGAATATGCCTTGATCTCAGAAAATACATCCGCGAATCCGGCAAAATCTTCACCCATCGTTCCCGACTTATCGCCTTCCAGATAGGTAAGCCCCGTCTGACCCTGCGCAGCTCCCGCTACTTTACCGTTAAGCGTCTTCAAAGCCGCAACAACATCCGCTTTCGTCGTGCAGTTATCAAATGTTTTATCACTCTTCAAAACCGCAACTCGCTGCGCCGCATTATAATAGGAGTCCGTAAACTGCACCACTTCCGCACGCTTCGGCGTAACCGTCAACCCCGCCATACCGATGTCAGCATCCGTTTTCGGCTCTACCGCTTCAGCATCTTCATCCGAACTGTCCGTATAAGCACCTCCGCTTACAGAAGGAATTACCGCATCAAATTCCATATGCACGATCACAAGCTTTTTATTCAAAAGCTTAGCGAACAACTGCGCGATCTGCATATCGATCCCCGCATAATAATCACCCATGAAATATTCAAAAGGTGCAAACTCCGCATTCGTCGCCACCACAAAATACTCCGAACGCGTCGCCCCTGCCGGCAATGAGGTCAATACCTCGCCTTTCAGCGGTTCTGCCGTATCGTTCACTTCCGCTTCAAAAAGATCGTCGATCGTAACGCCGTCTTCACCCAATCCTTTTTCACTCTTCAGATCCGCGATAAATCCGTTGATCTGCTTTAAATAAGGGCTGTTCTTCGGAAGTATAAACGCGTATTCCTCTTCGGTCAGATCAATTTCAATGACCTTTACCGGATCTCCGATATTGCACGCCGTAAGCGATACAACCAATACACAGGTCAACACAAGACCCATCATTGCCGTCAAAATCTTTTTCATTTCTTTTACCTCGTATAATAAGAAGTAGTAGTTTTTCACGTCCCTCTCCAAGGACGAGCAAAAAGTGCTATACTGTTGTAAGATACT
>CASEFE010000089.1 GCA_949287105.1 uncultured Bacillota bacterium | reverse complement strand
ATACGGTATTGACCGGCCTTTTATTGGGAGGAAGGTCGGTAATATCTTTCCCATTCAGCAGTATTTTGCCTTCGGTGGGGATATCGAATCCTGCGATCATGCGAAGAGTTGTTGTTTTTCCGCAACCGGAGGGTCCAAGGAAAGTAATAAATTCTCCCTTTCGCACATACAAATTGACGTTTTCAACGGCGGCTATTCCGTCGAAAACTTTGGAAACCCCGACCATTTCGATAATTTTTTCTTTTTTAACGGGTTTGTTTTGGTTGTTTCGTTCTGTCATAATGATTTCCTTCTGTAAATTGTATTTTCGGCTAACTGCCAATTTATATTCTCTCAGCCAATCGCTGGTATCGTCTTAAAAATTAGGAGGGGATGATACCCAAAGTATTTTAGCTTTTTTTCTGGATTCGTTAGTGACCGCATGGGTACGGTCGGCAGTATAATAAAAGCTTTCGCCTTTATGGCAGACATGCTTTTTCTTGCCGAGATGCAGGGTGACTTCGCCTTCAAGCACATAGCCGAATTCTTCACCTTCGTGCGGAACATCTTCACCTGTAGATGCGCCGGGTTCAAGTTCGACGGTCAACGGTTCCATCAGATTTTTTTGCGCGTTAGGAACAAGCCAATTCTGTATCGCGCCTTCGGATTCTTTTTCTATATAATCATTTTCACCAAATACAATTTTATCTCCCTTTTCTTCCTTAAAAAACTCACTGAAACTGCTTCCGAGTGCGGAAAGTATATCTCCTAAAGTTGCAATAGAGGGGCTGGTCAAATCATTTTCCAGTTGTGAAATATACCCCTTTGTCAATTCACAACGATCGGCGAGTTCTTCTTGTGTCAGGTTGTGTTGAAGTCTCAAATCTTTAATCTTTGCTCCGAGTTGCACAAGGCACCTCCCTTTTCATTTAGTCCACTGATGATAAACTTTTAGTTTAGTAATTATAAACCGAAATATAATTATACATAAACTAAAAAAAATTACAACTGTTTTGAAGTATTTTTTTAAAAAAATTTCGACATTTTTTATAAAAAAATAAAGAAAAAATCATTTATGAAGAGAATGGGATTTTTTATGATAATTTTGGATTAAAAAAGCAATGAAATAGGGGGATAAATGAGGGGTAAAAAATAAAAAAGCCAACGAATCCGTAAAAAGGATTGTTGGCGGCAAAAAAGGAAACAGGCACAAAAAGTTTTTGGAAAAATGAAAAAAGCGTTCTATAAAGAACGCTTTGATAAATACAAAAATTGCAAAATTATTCAGCTTTTTCGGCAGTTGCTTTTTTAGCGCGAGTCTTTTTAGGCTTTTCTTCTGCGGGAGCTGTTTCTTCCTCAGCAACCTTTTTAGCGCGCGTTTTTTTAGGCTTATCTTCTGTGACTTCCGCAGGGGCGGGAGCAGCAACAGCTTCTGCCTTCGGCTGTTCAACTTCCGGCTGAGCAACTGTTGCGACCGGAGCTGCTTTCAAAGCGTTTAAGCTCTTAGCGAGAGCAGACTTCTTGTTGGCAGCGTTGTTTTTGTGAAGAATACCTTTCGATGCGGCGGAATCGATTACGGAAACGGTTTCCGGCAACAATTTTTCCGCTGTTTCCGCATCGCCGGCAGCCAAAGCTGCATTGAATTTTTTAATTGCGGTCTTTACTGCAGAACGAATCATTTTGTTCTGAGAATTTTTCTTATCATTGACGACCACACGCTTTTTTGCGGATTTAATGTTAGGCACTTTGCTTCTCCTTTCAATGGTTCTCGTTTTAATGTCTCGACTATTTTATCATAAAAAAATTTGCTTGTAAACTGTTTTTTGCTTAAAAGTGTAATTATTTCTTGTTGATTTTCATATATTTTTCACTTGAAAACTTTTCGGAGGCAGAAATGACAGAAAATTATATTGTTTTTTTTGACAGCGGAGTCGGCGGGGTGACCGTGTTGCGAGAGTGTGTAAAGCGATATCCGACAGAAAAGTATTTATATTATGGAGATAACGAAAATGCGCCTTATGGAAACCGGTCAAAAGAAGAAATAACAGGATTAGCGAAAAGAGCTTTTGAAGAAATTGCATGTATGCGGGTGCGGGCGGTTGTGATTGCCTGCAACACGGTGACGGCGGAATGTGTTGATGCTCTTCGCAAAATCTATTCATTTCCGATTGTGGGGATAGAACCGGCTATTAAACCTGCGGCGGTGTGCGGGGGAAAGGTGTTGCTGTTGGCAACTCGCGCAACGCTGGAAAGCGAGCGTGTGAAGAGATTGATTGCGGCCAATGCGTGTAATGCAGAGATCACGGTTTACAGTCCTGAAAATCTGGCAGGGGATGTTGAACGAAATATAGAAAATCTTGACAACATCAGGCTTTCTTCTCATTTGCCGAAGGGGGAATTTGACTCGGTAGTTTTAGGTTGTACGCATTATATTTATTTGCGGGAAAAAATTGCTTCCTATTATAAATGTCGTGTTTTTGACGGAAATGCAGGGACGGTTGACCACTTAGGAAAAATTTTGAACATATGTTCTAAAAATGATGAAAAAACAGAACAAAATGAACCATATTTCTATGGGAAGAGCAAAAAAGTTAATCAAAAAGCATATTTAATATTAAAAAGGTTATAAACATTTGTTCATATTTTTACAAAAATGGTTCAAATCGATCATTTTTATTCAAAAAAAATTTAATTTTTTTAATAAAGTGGTTGACAGTGGTCAAAAGTGGTGATATAATGTTTTCATCAATTGTGGGGAAGGGAGTATGTATTCTTTCAACGGAAGATTCAACAATCGATTGGATGATAAAAACAGAATACGTATTCCTGCGAAGTTCAAAGCAGATCTTGGAACGGACTACAAGTTTGCATTTGGACCGGATGAAACGATATATGTTATGCCGCACAGTGAGTACCAAAAGATTCTGGACGGGTTCGGACAAGCGTCGTTTTTTGACGTAGAGGCACAGAATGCGATTGCGGCGTTTACCGGAATGGTATACGACGTAACGGAGGACAACCAGGGCCGAGCGGTGATTCCGTCGGAATTAAAGGAATATGCACATATCGATAAGGAAATTGTGATTACCGGAGCAGCGTCTTATTTACGTATCGAGGCAGCAGAGCGGTTTGCCAAAAAGAATGACGGAATGAATGTCGGAAATTTGTTTGCGAAGCTGAATGCTCTGAATAAGGCAAAAAATGATTGAGTTTTCGCATCAGCCTGTCATGCTGGAAGAGTGCATGCAGGGATTAAAGGTAAAAGAAGGCGGGGTATGGTTTGACGGCACGGTGGGCGGCGGAGGGCATTCCTATGAAATACTGAAAAGGACAAGTCCAAGCGGACGCCTGATAGCAACCGACTTAGATGATTGTGCGATAGAGGCAGCGAACAAAAGGCTTTCAAAGTTTAGAGGCCGTTACGAAATATACAAAAGCAACTATAAGAATTTTTCGGAAGTACTTGAAAAAGCAGGCGTGAATGAACTGGACGGGGTTTTGCTGGATTTCGGTGTATCGAGTTTTCAGTTGGATGAAAGGACTCGCGGATTCAGCTATATGCAAGATGCGCCGTTGGACATGCGAATGGATACAAAGTCAGCGTTTTCAGCGGAGGATGTAGTCAACGAATATTCGGAGCAGGCTTTGGCGAGGCTTTTGAAAAATTACGGGGAAGAACGTTTTGCGAATCGGATCGCGGCGGGGATAGTGAAGCATCGAAACGGACATCGGATCACGACGACGGGTGAGCTTTCTTCGATCGTAGAAGAGAATATTCCTGCGAAGTTTCGTCACAACGGGCCGTGTGCAAGAAAAACATTTCAGGCGATACGGATCGAAGTGAACGGGGAACTGGAAGGATTGGGAGAAGCTGTAGAAGGCTTGACAAGGCGATTGAAAAAGAAAGGACGTATTTGTGTTCTGACGTTTCATTCCTTGGAAGACCGAATAGTAAAAAATGTGTTTCGTGAACTCAATACGGATTGTATATGTGATAAAAGTCTTCCGGTGTGTGTTTGCGGAAAGAAAAAGGAAATAGAAATCATTACCAATAAGCCGCTGACGGCAACGGAAGAAGAAAGGGTAAAAAATTCCCGCTCAACCTGTGCGAAATTGCGAATAGCGGAGAGGATCTGAGAATATAGATAAGGAGAGACGAGTTATGGCAACAGGGTTATTAGAAAGGACAAAACAAAATGACGTATCCCTCAAAGCGTATGGAAAGTTGAGTGGCGGGGTAGAGCCTGTTGATTTTACGGAAGAACAGCGGGCGTTTGATTTCAATTCAAAAATATCTGAAAATTATCAGAAGCTGATCAATCCGGATTACCGAGGAGCGGATGATATAGCAGACAGCCGTGCGGAAGAACTTGCGCAGCCGGTATTTGCCACGCAGGAAGAGTATGCAATGGCGACGTTGTATCCCGAACGTTTGCAGGAACAGGGGCAAGAACAGTTGCAGGAACAGCAGCAAACCGCTCCGCGTTTTGAGCATCATCGGGTGACGTCGGATCTGTTCCGTGCGGATTCTCCGATGAACTCGCAAACGGCATATGCGGAACCTGCTTTGCAGGAGTCGCCCGTATATGAAGAGCAGGGCTATGCGGAAGAAATAGAAAGTGCGGATTTAAAACCGACGGAAACAACGATTCAATATCGCACGGACTTATACAGAGAAGAAAAACAGACTGTAGCGGAAGAACGCAAGGGTGCGCTTTCAGCGAAGGGAAAACTGTTAATGGCGATTTATGCGATCGTGGTGGTTGTGGTTTTGGCGCTGATCATTGTAAATACAAGTGTTTTGAGAACGCTTGACAGTGAAATGGCGTTAAAGGAAGCGCAACTGAGCGCGTCGATTGCGCGGTATGAAGAAGTTCTTGAAAATGTAGAAATAGCAACTTCGGAAGATACGATCTTGGCATGGGGCGAAGCAAACGGAATGTATAAGCCGCAATGAACGAAAAAATTTGTTGAAAGCAATAATGCTTTCATAAATGAACACAAAAGAATGAAAAGAATTACGAAAGAATCCGGTTTTGTCTATGATGAATACATCATGGGCGGCCGGATTTTTTGATGCCTGTCGGAAGGAAAAAGCAGAAACGCGGGCGAAGGAGGAAATACCATCCGATTCAAAAAATATGAAAATTTTTCAAACACGATTTTACGAAAGAGGTTATTGGCTGTGAGTATAGCGGTAGCCTTTCTTTTTTTATTGATTTTTGCAAGATTTTTTCAGGTACAGATCACGCAGGGTGAAAAGCTGAGATACCGTGCCTTGGATCAGTGGACGCGTGAAATTCCGATCGTGGCGGAGCGCGGAAAAATTTTGGACGCGAACGGAGTGGTACTTGCGGACAATTCGCCGTCGTGGTCGGTTTTTGTCCGTCCGAATGCGGTAAAGGATAAAGATGCAACGGCTGCGGCGCTCGGAAAAATATTTGATCTTAATAGTTCGGCGCTTGCGGAAAAATTGCGGACGACAAAGGTATCGGAAATAACACTTGCGCGGCATGTTGCAAAAGATAAAACGGACGAACTGGATAAAATGGATTTGCCGGGTGTATATTATGCGCGGGACAATACGCGTGTATATCCGCACGGGAATATGTTATCGAGGGTAATCGGATTTACTTCGACGGACAACATGGGGTTGACAGGCCTTGAAAAATTTTATGATAAATATCTTGCCGGAATAAGCGGTGAAATAGCTTATGAAACGGATCTTGTCGGTGCGGAAGTGGAAGGCAAAGCCTACTATCTTCCGGCTACGGACGGAATGGATTTACGTTTGACGATCGATTACTCCATACAGGCGGTTGCGGAAGGGGCGATGGAAAAGCTGTACGAGCAATATTCACCGGTGACGGCGCAGGTGATCGTACTGGATCCGCAGAACTTTGACATACTTGCGATGGCGGAATCTCCGTCATATGATCTGAATGATGTGCCGCGCGATGATCCGGAAACGCTCAATGCCTTGTCGCGCAACAATCTTATTTCGGATATTTACGAGCCGGGGTCGACGTTCAAGATCGTAACGGCGGCTGCGAATATAGAAGAATATATGCGTGGGAACACGGCGGCGTTTTCGTTGTCGCACATATTCAACAGCAGTCGGACGCGCACGGTGGACGGAACGACGGTGAAGTGTTGGAGCAATCATGCAAACGGCAAGCATTCACATCAGACGTTGGCGGAGGCGCTCAATAACAGTTGCAACCCGTGTTTTACGGATATAGCTCTTTCGCTCGGAAAAGAAACGTTTTACGATTACCTGGAAAAGTTTAATTTTGGAAAACCGACAGGAATTGATTTTTCGGGGGAGGCGCAAGGAATGCTTTTGGCGGAAAGTGCAGTGAGGGCATGCGATCTTGCGCGAATAGGATTTGGTCAGACCGTTGCGGTGACGGCATTGCAGCTTGCATGTGCGGGGGCGGCAGCGGTCAACGGAGGGTATTATTATCAACCGCGGCTGGTGAAAGAGATTCGCACACCGGACGGAGCGATTTCGGAAAAAATTCCCGTTTCGTTAAAAAATCGGACGATCAGCGAGGAGGCTTCAAAAGCATTGGCAACTCTTTTGGAGGGGGTTGTGGAAAAGGGAAGCGGCAGCAAGGCATACATAGAAGGATACAAAGTGGCCGGAAAGACGGGAACAGCACAAAAGTTTGAAAACGGAGCGATTGCGCAGGGCAAATATGTTTCATCATTTCTTGGGTTTTTTCCTGCCGACCGGCCGCAGTATCTGGCGCTTGTAATTGTGGACGAACCGCAAGGCGCTTATTACGGAAGCGTGGTTGCGGCGCCGGCTGCGAGGGAAATCTTTCAGGGGATCATCGATGCAAAAGATATACAGCCGTACGAAACGCGGTAAAATTCAGGAAAAATTATATATAAAAAGGAGCCAATAATTTGTTACTTTCTGCGTTGCTGAAAAAGATCAATTACGAAAGAGTGGTACGGTTTGAAGATTGTGAAATCGAGGGGATCGGTACAGACAGCATGCATACAATGCAGGGGGATTTGTTTGTATGTTTTGCAGGGAAAGAAAATGACGGGCACGCATTTGCGGGGGAGGCGGCGCAAGCGGGTGCGGTTGCTTTGGTGGTAGAGAGAGAATTGGATCTTCAAATGCCGCAGGTGATCGTAAAAGACGGGAGAAGAGCTGCAACGGAAATTGCGGCAGCCTTTTATGACCATCCCGAAAAGAAGCTGAAAGTGATCGGTATTACCGGAACGAACGGAAAGACGACCACGGCACACATGCTTGCATCGATTTTGGCGGCGGACGGAAAAAAATGCGGGAATGTCGGAACATTGGGCATCTATTATGCAAATCGGGCGATTTCGCCTGAATTGACAACACCGGATCCTGTTCATCTCTATAAAATATTTGCCGATATGGTGGAAGCTGGGATGGAGTATGTTGTAATGGAAGTTTCGGCGCATGCGCTTTATTACGGAAAAGTGGACGGAATTGTATTTGAAGCGGGGATTTTCACGAATTTTACCGAAGATCATCTTGATTTTTTTGAGACGATGGAGAATTACGCTGCTGCGAAAGAAAAGATGTTTGAAAAAGGCAGATGTCGTTTTGCGGTAGTGAATTACGACGATGCAGAAGGTCGTAAGATCGGGGCAAAAAGCGAAAAAGTTTTCAGCTATGCGCTTGAAAATCCGTCGGATGTATTTGCGGTAGATGTGCGTGAAAATTTTGATGGCTGTTCATATTTGATCAATCTGTTTGATGAGATTTATAATATTCATTTGCAGATGACAGGGATTCACAACGTTTATAATTCCATGGCGGCGGCAACTTGTGCGAAGGTATTGGGCGTATCCGTGCCGACGATTGCGTCGGGATTATCCGGATTGCAAAAAGTAAGCGGAAGATTGGAGCATGTCGCGCGCGCGAAAGGAGCGGATATTTTTGTAGACTTTGCGCATACTCCCGACGGATTGGAGAAATCTCTTTCGTCGCTACGGCGGCATTGCAGCGGAAGGCTGATTTCGGTTTTCGGTTGCGGGGGCAACAGGGACACAAAAAAGCGATCGATCATGGGAAGCATTTCGGCGAGGGTAGCGGATTTTACGGTTTTGACATCGGATAATCCGCGGTATGAAGATCCGTTTGATATCATTTTGCAGATTGAGAAGGGTGTGCGGCCTGTGACGGATAATTATGTGATCGTTCCCGATCGTGAAAGTGCGATCGGGTATGCGATCGACATGTTGCGTGAAGGCGATGTGTTGTTGGTTGCGGGTAAAGGGGGAGAAAATTACCAGGAAATCATGGGAGTGAGGCACATTTACAACGACGTGAGGGCGATTGAGAACATACTCCACGGAAAATTCTTAAAAAAAGAGCAAAACAATGAAAACTGAAATACTGATTTTGTTATGTGCGGGAACGCTATCGGCTATTTTATGCGGTATCAGTGTTCCTTTGCTGAAGCGCTTGCATGCGGGACAATATATACTGGGGTATGTGGAAGAACATAAAGCCAAGAGCGGCACGCCCACAATGGGCGGTATAGCGTTTATTGTTGCGGCGGTTTTGACCGCCGCAATGTTTGGGCTGTTTTCGGACAGGCATACCGTTGTTGCTTTGACGTTTGGGCTTGCCTATACGGCGGTCGGGTTTTTGGATGATTTTCTGAAAATCCGCGGACGGCATAATTTAGGGCTGCACGCCTGGCAGAAGATGGTGTTCCAGATTGTAGTCGCTTTGTTTGCGGGTATTTATTGTTACCAAAACGATCTTGTGGTGTTTCGTTTGCCGTTTGGAAATTTTTCGTTCAATGCAGGGATCTGGACGATTCCTTTGGTAGCATTTGTCTTTGTGGCGGCAACAAATTGCGTCAATCTTACGGATGGGCTGGACGGGCTTGCCGCCTCGGTCAGTTTTTGGTATTTTCTGATTTTTGCGGTATTGATTTTTTTATTTGCGGGAACGCAGAGAGCGCCGTTGGCGGAATTATGTTTGATTATGAGCGGTGCGCTCGCAGGATATCTTATCTTTAATACACACAGGGCGTCTGTCTTTATGGGGGATACCGGATCTTTGGGACTGGGAGGTTTTGTTGCGGGGACAGCGGCTTTAAGCGGAAATCTGTTTTTTCTTCCGGTTGTCGGGATTATGTTTGTCTGTTCGGGAATATCTGTGATCATGCAGGTAATATACTATAAACGTACAAAAAAGAGAATATTTCTGATGGCGCCGTTGCATCATCATTTTCAAAAAAAGGGATATTCGGAAAGCAAGATAGCCTATATGTATAGCCTTGTGACTGCGGCGGCGGGGCTTATTTGTTTGTTTTTTGCGCTTTAATATTGCGGGAGGGAAAAAATGTATTTCAAAAATCAAAAATTTCTTGTGGCGGGCCTGTCGAAAAGCGGAGCGGCGGCGTGTGATTTTTTGCTGTCGCGCGGGGCGGCTGTCTATATGTATGACGATGTACCGGATGGCGGAGTGCAAAAGACAATTTCGGAAATGCAAGAGCGCGGAGCCGTATATTTGCGGGAGCAAGACTTGCCTTCCGCTATATCGGAATGCGACGTGCTTGTGCTGAGCCCGGGCATACCGATCGATCATGAATTGCCGGTGGCGTTTCGGAAAAAAGGAAAGAGGATCATCGGTGAATCGGAACTGGGGTGCTTGTTTTTGCGTGCGGCGCTTGTGGCGGTGACGGGAACAAACGGAAAAACGACCACCGTTACGATGCTGGATGAGATATTCCGTGCGGCGGGAGAAAATTGCACGGCGTGCGGGAATATAGGGTTGCCGATCGTTTCCTGTGCGGATAAAATGGGATATGAAGACATTGCGGTGATGGAAGTTTCGAGTTTTCAGCTGGAAACGCTTACGAGTATACGTCCGCATGTGGCGATTGTCACAAACATAACGGAAGATCATCTGAATCGACATTACAGCATGGAAAACTATGTTTTTCTGAAATCGAAGATATTGCGGAATATGCGTGAAAGCGAGTATGCCGTATTAAATCGGGACGACGAGCGTGTGCGTGAATTTGCAAAAGAAGCGCGGTGCAAAATCCGTTGGTTTTCTGTCAAGGAAAGAACGGAAGGGGCTTTCTTATACGAAGGGGCGCTGTATTTTGAAAATGAAAAGATCATGGACGTATCGGACTTGTCATTGAAAGGGGAGCACAACATAAAAAATGCTTTGGCGGCGATCTGTGCGGCAAAGCTGATGGGGGTTGAAACTTCAATTGTGGCAAAGGCGCTGTCATCGATGCGAGGGGTACGGCATCGGATCGAGAAGGTCGGCGAATATGGCGGAGTATTATACATAAACGATTCCAAGGGAACGAATGTCGATGCAACGTTGAATGCAGTGGCGGGTATGGAACGGGATACGGTATTATTACTGGGAGGAAAAGATAAGGGCTACGATTACGACGAGTTGTTCGGCAAACTGAAAGGGAGTCGGGTAGTGATGGCTGTGCTGTATGGAGAAAACAGATTCAAGTTATTCAACAGTGCGGTGCGGAACAATGAAAACCGCGTAACGCTGTGTGCGGATTTTTCGTTAGCCGTAAAGATTGCGGCATTGGCTGCAAAGCCGGGGCAATGTGTATTGCTCAGTCCGGCAAGCAGCAGTTTTGATGCTTTTTCCGGATATGAAGAAAGAGGTGAAAGATTTGAAGAAATCGTAAAGAATCTGGGGGAAAAGGATGCGGCAATCAGTGAAAGATACAGTTGCGTCGATTGAGAATACCCGAGCTGTCACAAAAAAGGAATACGGTTTTTTAGCCATTCCGATACTTGTGGTTTTGGTTGCGGCATTTGGTGTGCTGATGGTTTATTCGGCAAGTTTTTATGCGGCGGAAACGCAGCTGGGTGATCGGTTTTACTTTATGAAAAAACAGCTCATCGGTTTTATTCTCGGCATAGTGGCGATGGTCGGTGCCGGAATGTTTCCGTATGGAAAGCTGAAAAAATTAAAGTGGCCGGCGTTGATCGTGTCCGTTGTTTTGCTTGCCGCCGTCTTTATTCCCGGGCTTGGGGTGGAAAATTATGGGGCAACGCGATGGCTGAGGTTAGGGCCTATCACGATCCAACCCTCAGAAATTGCAAAATTCGGATTTATTTTGTTTACCGCAGCATATGTGAGTGTAAAACCTGAGCGAATGAAAACATTTTTGGGAGTTCTTCCGGTGCTGGGTGCGGGTGGGGCGATCTGTCTGTTGGTTATTCTGGAACCGAATATGTCGGTTACCATGGTGATCGGGCTACTAATGTTGGCAATGCTTTTTTTGAGCGGAGTAAAATTGCGGCATTTTTTGATCATTCTGATACCGGCAATTCTGGCGGTTCCGGTACTGATAGCAATAGAGCCGTACCGCTTGAAAAGATTGTATGCTTTTTTGGATCCGTGGAGTTCACCGCAGGGGGAAGGGTATCAACTCATTCAATCGCTGTATGCGTTGGGAAACGGCGGATGGTTGGGAACGGGACTGTTTAACTCCATGCAGAAGTATCGTTATCTTCCGTTTGCGGAGTCAGACTTTATTCTTTCGGTCATCGGGGAAGAATTTGGACTCGTCGGGATCATTTTCCTGTTTTGTGTATTTGGGGCAATCATTTTCTTTGGGATTAAAACGGCATCGAATTGTAAAGATCTTTTCGGATTTCTTCTTTCATCGGGGATCACGGCAGTATTTGCAATTCAGATTGTCATCAACGCGTTTGTTGTGAGCGGTGCGATTCCGCCGACGGGGCTGCCGTTGCCGTTGATCAGTGCGGGAAATACATCGCTGATCGTAACGATGGCGGCGATGGGAATTCTTTGGAATATTTCCCGTGGCGGGAAAGCGGGATTATCGGGAAAAATCAAGAAAAATTAAAAAATATTGAAATTTGAGCGCTCGTCTCCGAATTTGGAGGCGGGCGCTTTCACCGTTTTGAGAAATTTTTCGTATTATGATTGCAGGGGGATATTGAATCGAAGACGAATGGAATTTATACGAGAAAAAAGCCGCGTATGCGGCGAGGCGGCTGTCGGCAGTGGCAGGCCGCCCGTATTCGCTTGCGATAAGCGGCAAAGGAGTGAGTTATGGAAAAATATATCGTAAAAGGCGGTAAACCGTTGTACGGCGAAGTGGAAATACAATCTGCAAAAAACGCAGTACTACCGCTGCTTGCTGCCTCCATTCTGACGGATGAAAAAGTAGTGATACATAAATGTCCGCGGATTGTAGATGTATTGAATATGGTGCAGATTCTCGGCGAATTGGGTTGCCGAACAAATTTTGAAGGAGACGATCTGAGTATAGACCCTTCGGATGCGGCAAATCATGAAATACCGTCAGCATTGGCAAAGGAATTGCGTTCGTCGGTGTTTATGCTGGGGTCTGTCATTGCGCGTTTCGGGCGTGCTCGCATCGCATATCCGGGCGGCTGTGACATAGGATTGCGTCCGATCGATTTGCACCTTTCGGGGCTGAGGCGCCTGGGGGTAAAAATCGAGGAAGAAGGCGGATACATAGATTGCACCGTTGATGAAACGGTCGGTGCGGATATCGTATTAGACTTTCCGAGCGTGGGAGCGACGGAAAATATTATTCTTGCGGCGGTAAAGGGGAAAGGGCGAACGATCATCCGCAATTCGGCAAAGGAGCCGGAAATCGTAGATCTTCAAAATTTTCTCAACCGTATGGGAGGAAAAGTAACGGGAGCCGGAACTTCTACCGTAATAGTCGACGGGGTGAAAAAGTTGTACGGTTTGGAATATACGCCTATTTCTGACAGAATTGAGGCGGGAACATTTTTGATCGCGTCTGCGATGTGCGGCGGAGAATTGGCGGTAAAGAATGCAATTCCTGAGAATATCGCGGCGCTTTTACATAAACTTCGTGAAATCAGTTGCAAAATTGCCATCGAAAATGATAAAATATACATAAAGAGCGGAAAGCGGCTTTCTCCAAAGTTAATAGAAACGTCGCCGTTTCCGGGATTTCCCACGGATCTGCAAGCGCCGATGAGCGCGTTGGCCTGCGTATGTGAAGGTTCGACGGTTGTGGTTGAAAATCTGTTTGAGACGCGGTTCAAGCATTTAGCGGAATTGATGCGGATGGGGGCGGATGTTACTGTGCGCGGAAGGAGTGCTTTTATTCGCGGTGTACCGGAATTGCGCGGGGCGGATGTATTTGCTTCGGATCTTCGCGGCGGTGCGGCGCTGACACTTGCGGCCGTTGCGGCAGAGGGTGAAAGTACGGTTTCGGATCTTAGTCATATAGACAGGGGTTATACGGAATTTGAGGATAAATTGCGCAAAGTGGGGGCGAACATACGTCGGATTCGTGTCTGAGCTTGCGCAAAAGGAGTGTCGATGCGAGCGAAAAAATACATAATCATTTATGCGGTTGCAATATTTTTTATAGTGTTTCTGATCACGTTCAATTCCATTTGTGCCATTACGCAATTCGAAGTAAAATATGACATAGGAAGTTCTCAGATGGAGCAGGCCGCGCAGCGCGTGCAGACCAGTTTGGAGAAAAAATACCTCAATAAGAGTTTTTTATTCTTTAAGGATTCGAATATACGGGACGTAGTGGCGGAAGAAGGAAACGGATATCTGGAAATCACAAAAATCAGCAGATCATTTCCCAATAAAATAGCTGTGACGGTTCGGGAAAAGTTTGAAAACTATGCGTTTTTGCTTGACGATCGATACTATGTAGTCGGAGATGACGGGACGGTTTTAGCCGTTTCGGAAGAAAATCATAACAATGTAGCCGGGCGCAATATGGAGATTATAGGATTTGAATTCGAACCGGTGAAAGTAGGGGAAACTTTTTCCGTAAAGGAGGAGTTTTTCGGCGCGTATGAAGCCTTGAACACAGTGTTCAGCGTGTTAAGTGAAAAAGGGCTGCGCGGCAATATAACGCGGATTGAATATTCTTATATAGACGTATCGGATCCTCAGCTTCGTATGCCTATGTTCATTTTGGATTGTATTGAGGGTTTGCAAATCAGAATCGATGCTCCGGAAACGCGAACGAAGGAGAAAGCGGAAAAGGCATTTTCCTGTTATCTTTCGTTGCATGAAGAAGAAAATTATGGTGACTTCGGTCGTCTTGGCGGACACATCGATGTTTTGGAGGCGGGCGGCGAAATCAAGGCAAGTTATTCTCCGGAAGAATTGCCTGAAATTGCGTAAAGACATCATAAAAATTTGCCAAATTTTACCGATAACTTTCCCCGGATTTTTTATTCGGGGAATTATTTTTTTTATTGACATTATAAAAAAAATATTATATAATAGTGTTTGTATAATATACGGCAGTCCAAAGAGGAAAAAGAGATATGTTTAACCGTCCTGGCGTTGCGGTGCTTGATGTACGGTCCGGCTCGGTAACAGTGCTGATCGGGGAGCGCGGCGTAAACAATACATTTGTATTCAAAGGTATTCATAGTGAAGAGTATGACGGGTATGCGGATGCGGAATTTTTTGACTTGAAAGGATTGCAGCGCGCGGTCTTTACGGCACTTGAAGAAGTTGAAAGAAGCCGAGGAGAGCGGATCCGAGAGATCTATGTGGGTGTCCCGGGCGAATTTTTGAAAGTAGCAACGAAACTGCATCTGATCAGTTTTCAGAAAAAGCGCCGTGTGGTGCCGTACGATCTGAGAGCGTTATTTGAAGGCGGTTTTGAAGGCGTTCAGGGATATACGCTCATTAAAACCGGTGCGATTTGGTATGTTACGTCGGACAAGCGTCGGAGCATTGATCCGGTGGGGATGATATCCGATTCGCTGGAAGGGTATCTCAGTTATTTTCTGGCAGAAAATCGGTTTATTGAGATATTCAGGAATATGTTGGGAGAATACGGAATCAAAAAGGTTTATTTTCTTCCTACATCTTTGGCGGAGGCGATGTATCTTATTCCGTCCGAAACGCGCGATGAATATGCGATTCTTTTGGATATAGGCAAAATGTCTATGACGTTCAGTATCGTGGGCGGAAACGGTATATTATATCAGAATGCGTGTTCGGCAGGCGGAGGGCATGTTGTAGCGCAGCTGTATACAGACGGGGGGACGGATATTCCCTTTGAGATAGCGGAAAAGATGGTCGGCAAGATCAATCTGTCGAGCAAAGATGATGAAAATTCGGTTATAGAATATGTAGATCAGGATAAGATTTATACTTTGCCGATGAATTTTTTGAAAGAACGAATCAAAGACGGATTGGATCTTATTTGTGAAGTGATCAACAAGTGTTTGGAATTGTGTGACGATAAGTCTATTGATTACAAACCGATTCTTCTTACGGGGGAAGGAATTACAGGCATACGCGGGGTACGGGAGCATCTATCGGCGCGATTGAACCGAGTGGTAGAAATTGTTGCGCCCCGTTTGCCTTATTATAATAAAGCGACGAGGAGTTCGCTTTTGAGTCTTTTAAATATGGCGCTGGAAACCAGGCGAGAAAATAATCTATTCTATAAATTTTTTAATGCAATCGGAGGATGAAACCACAATGTTCAATAATTTAGACAGTTTGTCGGGGGTCGCAAGAATTAAAGTAGTCGGAGTCGGCGGAGCGGGTAATAACGCAGTCAACCGCATGATCGAAGCGGAAATTCAGAGTGCGAGTTATGTTGCCGTGAATACCGATAAGCAGATTTTGCTTTTATCGAAGGCAGAAAATAAAATTCAGATCGGCGGAGATCTGACCAAAGGCCTCGGAGCCGGGGCAGATCCTGAGATCGGCCGGCTGGCTGCGGAGGAAAGCAAAGAGGCGTTGACGGAAGCCATACGCGATACGGATCTTTTGTTTATCACGGCAGGAATGGGCGGCGGTACAGGTACGGGTGCCGCACCGGTGATAGCGAAGATCGCGCGCGATTTAAAAATACTGACCATTGCGATCGTGACGGAGCCGTTTAATTTTGAAGGAAAAAAGCGCATGGACAATACAGCGAAAGGCTTGGAGAATTTGCGCAAGTATGTCGATACGCTCATCATAATACCGAACGATAAAATTACATGTGTAGTGCCGAAAAACACACCGATGGTAGAGGCGCTGCGGGTAGCGGATGAAATTTTGAAACAAGGTATCCGCGGAATTGCCGATTTGATTGTAAATCCTGCATTGATCAATCTTGACTTTGCGGACGTGCGCACGATTTTGAAAGATCAAGGGCTGGCGCATATGGGTGTCGGCGTTGCGAAGGGTGAAAACAGGATCATAGAAGCGGTTCGTCTTGCCGTCAATTGTCCTCTTTTGACGACGACCATAGAGGGAGCCAAAGGTGTTATCCTCAATATCGTAGGCGGCAATGATCTGACGATGGACGAAGTGCAGACAGCGGCAACGCTTGTCCAGAGCGTAGTAGACTATTCGGCAAACATTATTTTCGGCGCTTGTATTGACAGCAATATCAATGATGAAGTGGAAGTTACTGTTATTGCGACAGGCTTCCCGCAGACAGAAAATATGTATAACGCGCAGGATGAGCGCAACGTGGCGGGACGCAACTTTTTTGTGAACCGCGGTCTTCCGGAGGGTAACCAGTCGAATTCTTCTGCGCAGGCATCGCCTTCGTATGTACGCACTCCGATCAACAATACAATGCAGGGGCAGCAGCCTTCGGTTTATAAACAGCCGTACCAACAGTCGGGAGGCTTCGGGCGTCAGCAGCAGTTTGCGCAGCAACCGGTTCAAGGTCAGCCTGCACAGCCGCAGTATGTTCAGCAGCCTTCGCAGGCACAGCCGGCGAATCCGCAGTTTGTGCAGCAGCCGGTACAGGGTCAGCCTGCACAGCCGCAGTATGTTCAGCAGCCTTCACAAGCACAGCCTATGCACCCGCAGTATGCGCAGCCGCAATACGGTCATTCTGCCGCGCAGAATCAAGACAAAGAATTGCCTACATTTGTCCAGAGGCTTTTTAAGAAAAAATAATATTTTCTGAGCGATAAAGCAGATTCTGAATAAAAAAGAAGCCTTTCAGTGCGAAAGGCATGGAAAAAAAGAGGAGAGGGAAAATTCTCCTCTTTTTTGTCGTGTTATACAAACGACGCAAAAAATGTACAGAAAAAAGAATTAGTCAGCTTTTGCCAATTCTTCGCTGTAAGCGGCAAGAATAATGTGCCGCAATTCTTCGCGTGTTTCGGTATTCAAAGGATGTGCAATATCCTTGAATTCGCCGTCGCTTGTTTTTCTGCTGGGCATGGCGATGAAAGGTCCGTCGTTCCCGTCGATGACTTTAATATCGTGTACGACAAAACTGTCGTCGATAGTAATTGAGGCAACTGCTTTCAGTTTGCTGTCAGCTTTTTTCACCAATCTGATCCGTACGTCTGAAATTTTCAAAATAAGATCCTCCTTACGCATATGCAATGCTTGTATTCTTATTTTACTATACATTTTCAAATTTTTCAAGGATGTTTCACAAATAATTCAAAAAAATTTGAAAAATTTTGCATAAATTGTCAGAAAATGTATTTTCAAGCATATATTTATGCTATGAGATCTGATATTTTGAACGGTAAACATAAGATTTATTTCATTGGGATTGGCGGTGTGAGCATGAGCGGGCTCGCTCTTTTTCTGAAACGGCGCGGATTTTCGGTATCCGGAAGTGACATTTCGGCAAACGAATACACTGCGGGTTTGGAAAAAGAGGGGATAAAAGTGTATTTTGATCGTGAATGCCTGAACGCCGGTGAGGCGGATGCGGTCATATACAATTCGGCGATTTCGGAGACGAACGGAGAATTGACATCGGCACGCAGGTATGGAATTCCTACATATGGCAGAGCAGAGTTATTATCGTATGTAGCGGATTGCTTTGAAAACGTAATAGGAATCGCGGGGTGTCACGGAAAAACTACGGCAGCAGCTATGTGCGCGCACGTATTGCAGGCTTGTTCGGACAGTTGCAGTGCGCATATAGGGGGCGCCGATCTGGATTACGGTAATTTTCATCTGGGAGGCGAAAGATATTTCGTTACAGAGGCTTGCGAATACAAAGAAAATTTCTTAAAATTGCATCCGGATCTTGCGGTGGTTTTGAATACAGACAAAGACCATCTCGAATGTTACGGCAACGAAGAGAAATTGTTTTCGGCATATGTAGAATATGCAAGTTCGGCTCCGGCCGCGGTCGTATGCGGGGAAGATAAGTTGGCAAATCAACTACCGTTTGCGCTTACGTTCGGTATAGGAAAAGAAAACGATATATCGGCGGCAAACGTGCGTTCTTCCGGCGGGCGTTATTCTTTTACGTTGCGAATATTCGGCAAACTCTTTGATAGGGTGCGTCTGAATGTTTATGGACGGCACAATGTGTACAATGCGTTGGCGGCCGCGGCTGTGGCGCAATTTTATGGATATCCTTCTTCATTCATTGCGGATGGGTTGCGAAAATTTCGCGGTGTACGGCGGCGTTTTGAGTGGATGGGTAAGTTATATGGGGCAGAAATCATAGCGGACTATGCACACCATCCGAATGAAATTGCCGCTTCGATCCGAACGGCAATGGAAATCAGCAAAGGGAAACTTTTTGTTGTCTTTCAACCGCATACTTATTCCCGAACGAGGTTGCTTTTTGATGAATTTTTGGCGGTTCTCGGGAAAGTGGAAAATCTGGTTATTTATAAAACGTATCCTGCGCGGGAATATTTTGATGATGCGGGAAGTGCATATACGCTCAGTAAAAGTCTTCCGAACGCTTTATACATAGAATCGGTACGGGAAATGGATATGTATTTGAATTGCTCATTGTCGTCAGGTGACGTCGTTCTGTTTTTGGGCGCCGGAGATATTTATTATGTGGCTGAGCAATTGTTGCGTCGAAAAAAAATTTCAGATTGAATGCGATAAAAATGCTGCCTGCAACATAAAATGTTGCAGGCAGCATTTTTTGTAAGGCAGTGTTATTAAAATGATTTGATTTCCGATACAATTTGTTGCAGAGTTTTGTCGGAGGTGTCAATTTTAATTGTATTCAGGTTTGCGTACAACGGAATTTTTTGAAGACTACGTGGCAATACGTCCGGTTCGCGAAGGCCTTTTTGAATGTCCGCGGAGATCCGTTTTGAAATATTTTCTTCATTGGCGACCAAAGAAAAATTTTTGACATTGCAATTTTTAGTGTTGAGCCTCGTTAGGATTTCGTCAATGATGCTCTGTGCGTGCATGACCCAACAAAATACAATGTTTTCATAGGCGGTACATCGAATAAACTGGTTTAACAAAAAGCATATGTTGTCCAAAACCATCTTTTTAGTTTCTTCGGTGATTTGAAAAGGGTCGGAATTCCAGCACCAGTCTCCGTCTAAAAAGACGCTGTTATGCAGATCTTTTAACAATAACTTGCATACGGAAGTTTTTCCGACTCCCATGGTGCCGCCGATAAAATACAGTGTTTTCATGGAATACACCTCGATAAAGCGGAGAAATCAGAAATCGATCTCGATATTTTTGGCAACACAAGCGCTGATATAATCGACGAGCTGTTTTGCACGACGGGGGGAGCGACCGCCTTTGACGATAGCCCAACGTTCGGCGTAAGAAAAGAGCTGCTGTTCGGAAAGTGTCAGTTTGGCATCTTCGGCGAGCTGACGAACAATAGAAAGATATTCTTGTTTTCCGGTGGAGGAAAAGCATACGGTCAAACCAAATCTGTCAGAGAGAGAAAGTTGTTCTTCCATGGTATCGCGCGCATGCACGCTGTTTTCGCGGTCTGAAAAATTTTCTTTCAGGATATGTCTGCGGTTTGAAGTTGCAACAATCATAACATTGCGGCTTTTCTCGTTCATACTGCCTTCCAGGCTGGCTTTAAGGGAGGTAACTTTCTCGTCATGTTCTTCAAGCGCAAGGTCGTCGATAAAGATGAGAAATCGGAAAGGCAGGGTGGAAAGCAAATTTTTTATGTCGTTGATATCGGCAACTTTTTCTTTCGGAACTTCTACGGCGCGTAAGCCTTGCTCGGCAAATTCATTGAGCATCGCATGGATGGTAGAGGATTTGCCGGTTCCTTTATCTCCGTATAGTAGCATGTTTGAAAACGGCAAGTTTTCAAGGAAGCTGACGATGTTATTTTTTATTGCGCGTTTTTCTTCCTCATAGTCTTTTAAGTCTCGAAGGGTTATGTTGGATGTGTTGGAAACCGGACAAAGTGAACCGTTTTCGTAAGTGAACGCTTTGTTTTCGAGGAATATGCCGTATCCGTTTTGTTTATAGTAAGCGGAAAGTGTTTGAAGTGCGGTTTCGGGGGGCATGGTTCCGAGAACGTTGTCGCTGTTTCCGTTCAGAATTTTAGGAAATCCGCTTTTAATTTCTGCGGCAATTTTGGGCGGCAGGTGTTCCGTGCATTGGGCGAGGCTGCGCAGAAGCTTCAAATCGTGCAGATAAGCAAATTCGGTTGCAGGATTCAAAGTTCCGGAAAATGCACGTCGGGCAAAAAGATTGTCGTCTTTTATTAAAACATTGGTAAGGTAGTCGAGCCAGCGATCCTGCATATTTACTTGCAGTAACAGTTTGTAAGTATGTGCATAGGATTCGATGTCGTCCTGATCGAGTGCCTTCACAAATGATGAAACGGCTTCATCGTTCATGATACCGTTAAGAAGAATAAGCGTTTTTGTATCGGGAACGGACATAGTTAAAATCTCCAATTTTTTTTACCATTATAATCTTTTTTTAAGGGAAAAGCAATTAAATCAAGCAAAAACGAATGTAATTTAAGCAATTCGAAAAATCGATAGATCATATCAGTAAAATCAATAAATAAAATTGTTGAATTGCTTGACGGAATCAGTCATTTAGTACTATAATAAAATAAATAAAACGAAAATAAATTCGGAGGAAGAACAATATGGCAAAAATATATTATCAGTCCGATTGCGACATCAACGT
>CASEFE010000088.1 GCA_949287105.1 uncultured Bacillota bacterium | reverse complement strand
ACATCTACAAGCGTGCCGGCCGGAAAATCGGTCTTGATCGGATACACCGAGAAATAGAACGGACCAATTTGATCCATGGTCATCGAATCCGGACCTTTCTCTATCGATACGTTTTTATAGCGAACCACATCCGAATCGTTTCCGTTCATGAAATAAAGCAGAACATAGTTGTCTTCTTGGCTTAAATCGATCGAATCGGAAGTCTGGGCCTGCTTAAACACAACTTCATCGAAGCTGACCACCTTTGTACTAAATGTTTTGGTTACCCATCCGTTCGTGTAAATGCCGTTATCGTTTTGGAATAAAGGAACTCCGTTACTGATCGCATTGTCCGTATACAAAGACGAGGCATATCCCACACTTGCATATTCCGATGAAGAAGAAACCCACAGATCGATCGAAACATCGACGTTTGTGCCTTCCGGCAAATCTGTCGACAGTGGAATCGCCGCAAAATTGTAGATCCCGATCTTCGTCAGGTCAATGGCAGAAACAGCGGCAATGACAGGCTCATCCTTGATAAATATATCAAACGCAATATCTGTCCCCTGGTTGTAACCGGTCAGATAAATTTTACCTTCCGAATTCAACGTCAGATTCAAAGCAATATCTGTCCAATTGTTTATTGTGCTCACGGCAGACTTCTGCATTGCATGAAAAATAAAATCAGCTGATAAATCCTGCGGATTCATTGCAGAAAAAATACCTACCGGCTTTGTAACTGAATCCGCAGCAAGATTTCCGCATATCGCCATTTCCAGCGTTACCGTCTTGTTTGCGTTTTCTGTGCCAAAATCCAATTCGACATACTGCAATCCCTGCCATGATCCGCTCATCTGCGCCACTTTATCGTACGAAACTTTATACGTGTATCCTTCCGAAGGCTCCTCTAAAGGCTCCGCCATTTGCGTATACTGGATATCGTCAATATACATAGTCAAATGACGCGCTACTTCATCCGGCCAAATTCCATACCAAGCGTTGTCAAAAGCCAATATAAATACATTGTCATATTGGTTTACGCAGTTGATCACAATCTTTGTCCATTCGCCTACCTTCACGGAATCCGTCGCCTCCGGATTCGTTTCCGGATCACCTACCGGTTGCCCGTCAATCGTTACCGGCGCAAACGTCTTGTTGCCTGTATCATATTTCACCTTCGGTGCTACATGGTACGGCATCGTTGACTCGGTCCATGTTTCACAAGGTTCTATATACAACCAGTAAGAAATTTGTGATACATTACGGAAATCAATATCATTGATTCCGTCCGAAGCGTATTTTACAAAATTCAGCTGACCTTCGATCGATGTCGTATCCACTTTTAACGAATAACCACTATCCCCGTACTTGCGCTCATTCGAAACTTCAACTCCTGTTTTAGAAACGGTAAAATTCACTTTCCTGTTATCAAAAGAATAAATTTCATTCGGATTGATGTTCGATGTACCATATTCTAAGAGCTGATTACTCCAATAAGATTTACCGTCTTTGACGGCTTCAAGCTGCAAAGTATATTCACCCGTTTTTGTAAGAACAGGATCGCTTCCCGTCACAAGATTTAACGGGCTGCCATCTGCCGGCATCTCTACATTTTCCCGTACCTTTTTACCGTCTACATACAAATTGTAACTATCAAATTCTGTCGCCGATTCCCAATAGATCGTATTGATCGACTCAACACCAAGCGTCGGACCTTCCAAATAATCAAGGGTATCACTCGCCGGCGATGCAGCACTCGTCAGATACAGCGTATTACCCGACGAATACCCCCTCGCCTTTACCGTCAATGAATACGTTCCCGTCGATGAAGGCTCAAAGAAATTCCTGCTGTAAGTAATTTCTTTACCTGCCGTTCCGTTCGTAGTAATCGTAACGAGATATTTGTTTACATTCTCCCCAGCAGTCCAAGAAATACGAGTTGCATGCGTTTCGGGATCTTCCGAAACAACCGGCTTTTCGGGAGCGGCCAGCTGCACAACAACAATGTCATATTCCGATGCCTTTCCGGCCTTACCATTCGCCAAGGCACGAACATAAATTTTTGTTGTTGCGGTCGAAGTTACCAACCCCAAAAGATCGGCCTCTTCTTCCTCTACTTTCGTATACGCCGTTCCGTCAACACTCACTTCGTAACCGTCAGCACCTTCTACCTTT